>ONKX01000044.1 GCA_900318555.1 uncultured Prevotellaceae bacterium
GGTCAGTCCCATCATCGGAAGCGAGGCATTAGCACGATAATAAACCAGTTCTGCTGCAGTCTTCTCGCTCACTGCCCACAGCAACTTGTTCTGCACTTCTTTGAAAAACAAGATAGTCATTTCATCCGATGGGTCATAGTCGATACTCGTCTTATAGATATCCTTGATTTGCTGATAGAAAACTTTTTCCTCCAATCGTATCTCGCGAATTTTTTCTATCAGTTCGCGGAAATAGTTCATGGTATTGCCTTTCTTAAAGCGTTCTTCATTTAAGGCATAGCCTCGGATGATGTAGTCACGCAATCGTTGTGTCGCCCAAATACGGAACATCGTACCTTGGCGTGACTTCACACGATAACCTACTGAGATGATAACGTCAAGGTTATAACATTTCACTTCTTGGGTTTGAAGAAGACCCTCAATAGCACCATGTTGAGTGGTATGTCGGAATTTCCGACATACCTTCTCTTCGTCTAGTTCTCCTTCTTTGAAAATATTGCCAATGTGCTCTGTAATGGTAGTTCTTCCTTTGCCAAATAGTTGAGCCATTTGCTCTTGGGTCAACCAAACCGTTTCGTCTTGAAACAACACGTCTACTTTTATATTACCATTTTCCGACTGGTAAAGCACTATCTCGTCTTGTATAGGTACGAGATTATCTTGTTTTATATCCTTTTCTTCTGCCATATTCATATTCCGTTTGTAAAGTTACGATTTTATTTTCACATCAGCCATCAGACCTCATACATCCGGCATCTTCCAGCCATATTCCGTTTGCAAAGGTACGATTAAGCGAGCAAAAAGCCAAATAAATTTGAGCTTTTTCGAGCGAAAGATTGCGAAGCCACACTCAGACCTTCAGGTCAGAGAACCTTCGAGCGCAGCTCAAAGTTACTACTTTTTTTGAAATAGTATGCAAAATCCGAAAAAGTTACGTTGCAACGACCTGGAAAGTTATATACCTCTATTTATCATAGCGGCAGTATTAATCATAGCGGTACTGCTAAGAAACTGGATTCACAAGCATAAATAACGTGCCACTCACTTCTGCCAGCTTTAATGGATTAATCGGATTATGCTTTTAATAAGCATCTTTTATTTATTAATAAAGTTTAAAAAATAGACATATTAGTACTAAGTTTAAGAAATAAACCTTATCTTTGTAACGCCAAACGCAAATGTTGCGTACAAACCTATTACAAAGATGAATACTACGGATGAACTCCAAATTATAGCCAACATACGTGGCGAGGTCATGAGCCGGAAAGAATCGACGGGCGTGAACCTTTTCTTGGTGTGGGGCTATCCCACCGCCTTTTTCCTTTTGCTGGAATTTGCTGCACTCATGCTATTGCACCAGAATTGGTGCTCCTGGCTCTGGGTGGGCATCCCGCTGATTGGTGCACCGCTGATGATTCACTACCAACGGAAAGACTACGACCGCACGGGTCATCGTACACTCGAACAGAATACTGCCCTGCAGTTGTGGCTCTTCATCGGTGGTGCCAGTGCCTTCACGGGTTTCTTTACGGGGTGTGCCGGTGCCTTTGAAATATGTTACTGCACCTTCCAGGGCCTGCTCGTCGGCATGGGCTGTTTCCTTACGGGTGTCATTTCGCGCTTCCGTCCCATGAAGGTCTGTGGCATCATCGGCAGCGCATTGTCCTTTACCGCTCTCTTCCTACAGGGTGACCTCTGGCCTTGGCAGCTGATTGTCGCTGCCATCATCACCATTGTCACCCTCATTATTCCTGGTCACATGCTTAAACAATATGTCAAGAAATATGAGTACATTTAAATTTGCCGTTATCAATCCCCTGCTCCACAACGAGTTGCGACTGAAAATCATGGTTGCCCTCGACAGTCTCGAGAGTGCTAGTTTCATGTACCTCTGCCAGATTACCGACGCCACTCGCGGCAATCTGAGCGTCCAAATCAAGACGCTGCAGGAGGCTGGTTACCTGGAGGTTGACAAGAGCGGCTCCGGTCCTTCCTCCCGCAGCATCTGCCGTCTTACCCGCAAGGGCATTGAGGCTCTCCACGCCTACGAGCAGGGTCTCCGCCGCCTCTTCACCGAAGACGTACCGGCTGACAACGACGACCAGCAGCAAGCCGTTTAGGTTTACACCTTATTATATATACATAACACTATCTTTGTGCAGGAAAGTTTAAAAGATAAACATTATTTAATAACAACCAACAATATTATTACGCTTATGAAAACAACGTTGAACAAAAAAACGTACGAGAAGCCTTTTACGCGGGTATTCTTGTTACAGAGACAGTCCCCCCTTGTATGTACAAGTGATGGGAACCTGGGAAATCCTGGTGATTATGAAGATGGAGGTGATCCGTTTAACCCCATCCCATAAGTATGTCTAACCTCTAAAAAGAATGACGATTATGAAAACATTAAAATCATATATATGGATGGCTGCTGCCACGATGATGGTTGCCACTTTCGGAGCTTGCTCCAGTGAGGATTTAACAACGAACGAGTCTCCTATGACCCCAGAAAAACAGGGTAAGGTAGTTACCCTGACTGCCACACTCGGACCCAAAGACGGTACAACAACTCGTAGTGTAATGACTGATAATCTTGATGGTACGATTTCTACTGCTTGGGAAGTTGGTGACAAGATTTGGGTCAATTATGACAATAACAGTTCTCAGAAAGTTTCAGCCAAGGGCGAGGTTAGTGCTGTTGATGGTAGCGGCAATGCTACTATTACTGTGAAACTGATAGATCCTAAGGATGCCTCTATTATTGTATTTGGTTTCCCATACGACCATTGGGCCGAGGGGAAAGACCCCCATATTGGTCAGTTAGGAACTTTGGAAGACATTAATTTGCATCATGCAGCTATTTCCGGCATTGGTTCACTCAGTGTTTCTGGTTCCGATGCAACTCTGCCAACCTCTGTCAGCATGAATAAGGAAATGTGCATTTGGAAGTTCACCTTCAAGGATGGAGATACCGATATTACTAGCAATATCACTCACCTCAATATCAATTGCGGAGTAGGAGATGATTACGTGGTTACACCTACTTCCCAGTCTGCTATCTATGTAGCCTTGTATCCGCAGGTTAGTTCTGACATTACTATTACTGCAGCTACAGCATCTGGCATATATTCAAAGTCGGCAACTGGCATCAATTTAGATAATGGCAAGATGTACACGTCTGCAAATCTCAAACTTACGAAAGTATCGAATAATGTCAACCTTGCATCAAAGACCGCCAATTATACAGCTGCTAATGGTGATATTCTTTCAGGTACACTTGATCCCAATTACCGGCTTACCATTCCTGCTGGGGCAACGGTCATTTTCAATGATGCGGTTATCAAATATAATAAGTATGATGCCGCTGCAGTTACCTGCTTGGGTGATGCCACCATTGTCCTTGTTGGCGACGACAACGACGTTAGGGTTCCCGGTGATACAGAAGGTGGTTCTTCCGGCTCCCAGTATCCAGCTATTCAGGCAGGCGGTACTGGAACAACTCTTACTATTACTGGAGCAGGAAGTTTGCTCGCTCAAGGAGGATTTATTGCTGCAGGTATTGGCAACATGAATGACCTTGGCCCTGGGACAACCACCATTTGCGGCAAGATTCAAATCAACGGAGGCAACGTTTCGGCCTATAGCGGTAATAAAATCATGATGGGTGATGGGGCCGAAGGTGGAATCGGTGGTGTAGAAGGCGGAAATGATAAATGCGAAGGCGTCATTATCAACGGAGGTTTTGTCACAGCTATGGGAGGTGTCGGCTTGGGTCAATGCACAGATGTCGTGATAATCAACGGCGGTACAATAATGGCTGATGGATTGTCCTATGGAATGGGCATTTATGCTACCGACATCATTATTTCTAATTGTACAATGCTTTCTGCTATGAGCAGTGGTGGTAATGCGGCGATCATCGCCGATAATGATATCACCATTCATAATGGCACAGTCAATGCCGTTGGTGCTGGTGGCGGTGAAGGTATAATTGCTTTTGGTACTACTACCATCAATGGAGGTACCATCCAATCTATTGCCTATGACAATGCAGGTATTGGCCTAGAAGGAAATGTGGTTATCAATGGTGGTACGGTTACTGCGACAGGCGCTGCAGCCAACGGCGGAAGCGACGGAAACGGCGGAGCCGGTTTCGATGGTGCCCTAACAGTGAATGGTGGTGTGTTGACGGCTACCGGTGGAGCAAAAGACGGCTCTGGTGAAGATGGTCTTGGTATCAGTGGAGCATCAACAATCACGTTGGGTGATGGCATTATCTTCTATGAAGGAGACGACGCCGATCCCACCACTCCGGCTGCAAACCAGGGTGAATGTACCAAGCGATATGTGATTATTAAATAATCTATCTCGCGCCTCGCAGGGGATTTGTACCTCCTGTGAGGCGCGTGTTCTTTGACTTGCTGACACACAAAGGGGAGTAAGAAGGTTCATAGGTGCCGATAAAAGGCTCCTTAGTACCATGCTAAAGGGTTGACAGGTACGCGTTAAAGTTAAAACAGCGTCATTGTTTGTTAAAACAAAGGCATTGTTTGATAAAACTGTGTCGATGTTTAATAAAACTGCGTCAATGTTTACTACTTTTCGTTTGATGTGTTACTGCTGTAGAAACAAACAACTTATTACAATAACTAACAATATTATTACGCTTATGAAAACAAAACTAACTAAATTGATGTTCGCACTATTTGCAGTAATGGTGGGGACAAGTGTGAATGCACAGACCAGCGGCACGTGCGGCGACAACGCCACGTGGTCGTATGATGAAGGTGTCCTGACCATTAGTGGTACAGGAGCTATGGATGACTATTCTGTCGAGAGTATCATTACCCCTTGGAAGGATTATACGACCAACATTACCAAGGTCGTTATTGGTGACGGCATCACTCACGTGGGCAACTTCGCCTTCAACCTCTGCACAGGCCTGACAAGCGTCACCATCGGCAAGGGGGTCGAAACCATCGGTAATGGCGCCTTCGACAATTGTACCAACGAAGGATTCACCAAGCTATACATTCCCGACAATGTGAAGTCAATCGGTATATTCGCTTGCTCGAACAATCATTTGAAGTACCTCTGCCTGGGTAGCGGCCTGAAGTCGATTGGTAACTATGCCTTTAACTATTGTCAGGATCTGCAATATATAGGATGTTATGCACTTACACCCCCGACTGTGGGAACAAGTGCTTTTGCGGGTGTAACCCCGACTGCCATCTACGTCGATAATTACTGTAAGAGCAACTTCCAGTCTGCTGACGGCTGGAGCGCCTTT
Organism: uncultured Prevotellaceae bacterium; assembly: GCA_900318555.1. GTDB lineage: Bacteria > Bacteroidota > Bacteroidia > Bacteroidales > Bacteroidaceae > Prevotella. Next base: position 5,297 of record ONKX01000044.1, read on the forward strand.
TCCGAAATCATCCAAACACCCTATGGCTATTGCGGTGCTGGCGATGGTGACGAGCCCACTAATGACGTCAGCTGGGGATACAGTATGATGGATCGTACGTTGAATTTCTCTGGTTCTGGAGCCATCAAGGACTTTAGTACCATGGGTGGTCCCAATGCCTATCCTTGGAACAACCCGGCTTTCAACCCGATGGGCGGTGAATACGACATGTATTGGACAGGCATTGAGAAGATTCAGATGAACAAAAACATCACAACTGTCCCCGATTGGGCCTTTGCTATGCAGATAAACTGCAGCTCCATCAGTTTGCCAAGTAAATTGACTTCTATTGGTGCCAGCGCATTAGAGGAATGTGCCTTTACAAGCATTGACCTGCCGGAAGGTTTGGAGACCATCGGCGAATATGGATTCTTCGGTTCGAAGTTGACCTCAGTACTATTCCCCAGTACGCTGACCTCCATTGGGGCTGATGCTTTCTTGGACAATGACGACCTGGCTATCATCACAAGCGCACGTGTGACTCCTCCGGCTTGTGCTGATGGTGCCTTTGGCGACTGCAGCACCATCACTGCCATCTATGTACCCGAAGGCTGTACGGCAACTTACAAGGCTGCTGACGGATGGAAAGACTATGAGGCAAAGATTCAGGACGTGCCAACCACGACGTTCACCTACACCGCAACGGAGAAGGTTGCAAAGTTTGATGATAACCTCAGCAAATTCCAAGGGGCAATAAGTACGTGACAGGATTAGGTGAACTGGCAGTAAGCTATGCAAAAATGACCAGCATCACCATCCCTGAGAGCGTTACTTCTATTGGCAGTGGAGCCTTCCAAAGCAGTAAGTTGGCCTCCGTCACGTTCGCTGGCACAACGGCACTGAAGACTATCGGCGCAAGGGCATTTAGTTACTGCTCGGAACTGACCGCCTTCACCGTTCCCGCCACCGTTGAGAGCATCGGCGCGAGCGCCTTCTCTGGCTGTTCGGAATTGGCAACGTTTACTTTTGACGGAACACCAATCGTTACCAGTATCGGCAACGCTGCCTTCCAGGATTGTAAGAAGCTGACGGCTTTCACCATTCCCGAAAGTGTGACTACCCTTGGAACCACAGTGTTCTGGTACGCAGGACTGACATCACTCAATATTCCTGCAGGTGTGACCAGCATCGGTCAGGCTCTCTACTGCGCATCTCCAGTGACCTCACTGACTGTGGATGCAGGAAACACCAAATACGAGGATCGTGGATGCAACGGTATCTTCGAAAAGGGAAAGAATAAACTCATTGCTGGTGGTGCAGCCACCACTATTCCTGACGGAATCACCACTATCGGACAGGAAGCCTTCTGGGGTGAGGAAGGTGAGTTCTCGCTCTTCTTGCCTGAGAGTGTCACTACCATAGAGGAACGTGCCTTCCACATGGCAAGTGGTCTGACCAGTCTTACCATTCCATCAGGCGTCACCTATATCGACGAAGAGTGTTTCGCTTTCTGCAATGGTATGGAGGATGTCTATTGCTATGTTGACGCTGCTGATATAACTTGGGACGGCGGAATGGATATGCCGGCATTCAACTTGATGGATGCCAAGTCCACTAAGTTCCACGTAACCGATGCTGACGCTTGGAACACGAAGTTCCCCGATGCCAACGTGACTTTCGTAGGCGATCTGGTAGTAACGCGTCCGGCAACACATGCTGTTGAGAAGGGTGGCGTGACAGCCAACTGGTCAACGTATTATAATAATACGCAGGATGTGGTGGCCGATGCCAATACGGAGGTGTATCAGGTATCGCTCACAGGTACGACACTGACGTTGACAAAGGTGGACGACCGTATCATCAATGCAGGACAGGGCGTCGTGCTGAAATCGACAGATGCCAATATCGTGCTGCTGACGTCAGACACGCAGAGTGCTACGAGCTATGCTACTAACAGCCTGACGGGTACAGATACGCAGATCACCAACCCAGGCAATGCCTACGTCTTAGGCTATGCTAATAGCATTTTGGGATTCTATAAGCTTAGCGCCAGCGGAACCATCAAGGCCCATAAGGCTTATCTGACCTATGCAGGCGGTGGTGCACCCGAATTCTTCGATTTGGATGGCAATGTGACGGGTATCAAGGCAATTGATAATGGACAATTGACAATTGACAATGCTGTTTACGACCTGCAGGGCCGTCTTGTCAGCAAACCCACAAAGGGTCTGTATATTGTGAACGGTAAAAAGGTAATCATCAAATAAAGGGAGGAACGCTATATGAAAAGAAAAGAATATATCATTCCCACAGTGGATATCATAGAATTGAAGCGACAGACGCCTCTGCTGGCAGGAAGTGTTCTGGATTCTGAAAATCTCAACGAAACAGAGATAAACGACGCTTGGTCGCCAGAAATGGAACTTATCGGCTTTGACTTCTAAGAAGAATGAATCAAAGCAGAATTGAGGAGGGTGTGTCAAATAGGCACATCCTCCTATTATTAGGGCCGACAGCAGGTGGGAGAGCGATGGTTAGCAGGGATAAAGAAAAAAGTTGTGAAGTCTCTTCCATCTTCCATAAAAATGCTAGTATTGCCTGTATTTACTGACTATTCGGAAGATGGAAGAGACAATTTTCTCTTCCACATATCTTCCATCTTTTCGAGTATCTCTAATGAATGAACAAGTGCCACTTCTCGGAAAATAAATCTGCTCCCTGCTGTCCGACCGACAGCAGGGAAGTGTCAAGCCGACAGCAGGGAGGAGAGCGACGGTTAGCAGGGAAGGTGTTGGAGTCAATACTTTCGGAGTAATCGAAAATACTCTTGGACTATTCAAAATTTCTTTCGGAGTATTGCATTTTAATGCCGGTAAATTCGGAATTTAGCGATACTAAACATGGGGGCTAACTGTCTGTGATGTTTCTGATTTTAATTAACTATCGCGTAACTACCCCTCACCCCTCACTCAAATCTTTGGAAATGCCTTTGTAGAAAGGGGATGAGAACCAGTGAGGGGTCAGCGTCGGCATTGCGGACTCGTGATTATCCGGCGGATTGGATATAGTGCTTTCTGTTGATTTTACCGTTGAAGGTGCGTTCGACTTTGTCGACCTGACTGTAGAGCATGGGGATTTTGTATGGTTCCAGTCTCGTTTTCAGATGCAGGGCGAGAGCCTTGCGGTCCAGCGACTTGTCGTCCTTCATGACCACGAGGAGCTTCAGGGCCTTGCCGGTAATGATGTGGTCAACGGGAACGCACACGCAGTCCTCCACGTCGGGGAATGCCAGTGCCGCATCCTCCACCTCGGTCGGTGCGACCTTGAAGCCGCCGACATTGATGACGTCGTCCTCACGGCCCGTGAGATGCAGCATGCCGTCGGCATCGAGCATGCCCATGTCGGAGGTGTAAACAGTATTGACCATTGAACATTGACCATTGACCATTGAACATTGACCATTGAACATTGAACATTGACCATTGAACATTGAACATTGACCATTGACCATTGAACATTGACCATTGAACATTGAACATTGACCATTGACCATTGACCATTGACCATTGACCATTGAACATTGACCATTGACCATTGAACATTGACCATTGACCATTGAACATTGACCATTGAACATTGAACATTGATTGGCGCCGAGGTAGCCGGTCATCAGGGTGCGGCCCTTACAGGCGATGAGGCCCTTGTCGGTAATGATGATTTGCGAATGTTTCATCGGACGTCCCAAGCACCCTGCCACGCATTTTCCGTCGTTATAGTTGTAGGTGCTGATGATGCCGGTCTCCGTCGAGGCGTAGGTGTTGTAAAGGCGCGTATTGGGCAGCAAACGACACAGCGCCGCCATGTCCGCCTGCGATATGGCTGCGGCACCGGTTTCGATGAAGTCCATTTTGTCGGCCAGTGCTGCCAGTTGTGCGGAGCCAAACTGCAGCAGCATGCGGATGCTGGCGGGCACGAGGAATGTGGCCATCTTCGGTGCGGGATATTGGAAGGCGTCGAAGAATCGGTTTAAGTCCTTCAGGCCGTCGACGATGATGGCGGTAGCCCCCAGCATCATGAGCGGATAGAGCTTCGACAGGCTTCCGATGTGGTTCAGGGGTCCGTTGACGACAAATGCCAGGTCGTGGGAGAATCCCTGTCCGTCGATGAGGTTTTCGGCATCGGCAATGATGGCGTCGTGGCTGATGATGACGCCCTTCGACCGTCCTGTTGTCCCCGTGGTGTAGAGGATGTCCGCCGAACCCTTCGGGACGGAATGGGGGCACAGCTCGTCGGCAATCTTCTGGAACGACGCCTCGGGGAGGTCCTTTTCCAAGGGTGCTACGACACACCCCGCGACGTGATATGCAAAATAGTCCACGAGGTAGTCTGTCGTCGGCAGGGCTCGCAGACAGACAATCTGTCCCTCCCGACAGCCGGCCTCCTGCAATGCCGCCGCCTTCCGGCTGATTCGCTCCTGCAACATGCTGTAGGTGCAGTGCTCCCCGTCGCAGACGATTGCCGTCTTGTCAGGGAAAAGCGTGGCGTTACGTTCGATATAGCGTTCGATGCAATTCATAATTGTCAATTATCAATTGTCAATTTCTTTTCCACCATTGCCACGATGCTGTCAAGCGTCTTCAGGTTCTTCGGCGTGGCGTCCGTCGCCTCCAACTTAATGCCGTATTCGTCCGAAAGCAGCATCAATATGGTTGTTACGCCCAATGAGTCGAGTTCACTGAACAGGAAGTCGGAGTCAAAATCCACCAACGGCAACGCTTCCTCTAATAATTGTCTAATCCTTTCTCGCATATTCTAAATTATTTGTTACGTTTTCGAAGGCGTGACGGGCCACGATGGCACGCTCGTCGTTGGCAACGACAGCCACATAGCGTCGCTGCGGATTGAGCAGTGCCACCAGCAGTGCCGTTTCGCCCCAACCGTCGTCGGTGATGGTTTCGCCGTCCGACAGTTGACTTAGTTCAGCCTCGTGACTGCGCCAGTAACGCAGCCGACGGTTGACGGCCATCGATATCTCCACCCCACGGTAGCGGTAGCGGTCGGAAACTTTCTGGTAAGCACTATTTCGATTTCTAAATAGTAATCCACAAAGGGTTATCGGCTGCTTGCGTTCGTTGCCGTTGCGGTCGTACACCAACCAGCGGAAGCAATATGTTGGTAATAGCCATGCCATAAAGACGACTGTAAACATTCCCACGATGGTCACTTCAGCCAGTGAGCGCAGGGCGGGATGGCGTGCCACAATCAGCGATCCAATGCCTATAAACATGATTAGCGCTGAAATGATGATGCTTTGTTTGTATGAGTTCAGCATCTTGCGTCGGTAGGCATATTCGTACTGGCAGCCCTCCGTCATAAAGATGGTGTAGTCGTCGCCCTGTCCGAAGATGAACGTTGCCAGGATGATGTTGACCACGTTAAACTGTATGCCCAGCAGTGCCATGATGCCCAATATCCACACCCAACTGACAGCCATGGGCAGGAACGATATGAGGGCCAGTTCTATGCTGCCCATCGAGAACCACAGGAAGAAGAACACGATGGCTCCGCAGGCCCAACCGATGTAGTTGAAATTGTCCGTCAGACTGCTTACAATGGCGGAGGTGAGGGCAGATGAACGTTGAACGTTGAACATTGAACGTTGAACGTCTGATGTTTGATGGCTGAGGGACATGAGTTTGTAGAAGTCTTCGAACGAATCGTCGGCAAAGCCCATCGCTGCTGCTTTCTGCCGCAGTTGCTGACACAGTGCGGCACCCTTCGTAGTGCGCCATTCGTTCCACTGGCTGAGGGAAGACCCCTCCAACCTCCCCTGTTTAGGGGAGGCTCCGAGTTCTCCCCCTGAGCAGGGGGAGCTAGAGGGGGTCCCTGGGGTGAGAGCTGAGGGTTGTTCCAGCAGTTTCATGTCCTGGCGCTGTTCGTCCGTCATATAGTTGATGTTGCGCAAGTCGGCATCGAAAGAAGTCTGAAAGCTGAAATACCCCAACACGACAGTCAGGGCAACAACCATCCCGACAATCCACCGTTTGTTCTCCAGCTGTACATCGCCGAGTCGTTCGAGAAGTCTGATGGCTGATGGCTTTTGGCTGATGGCTGACCCCTTCTGCACCATATGGGGCAACCATACGAGTACGAAGACGATGGTGCCGACGAGCAGGAAGGCGCTGAAGAGCCCGAGGTCGCGCAATGCCACTGACTGCAGTGGTACCAGTGCCAGGAACGCTCCGACGGTGGTGACGTTGCCCACCACCAGCGGTATCCTGATCTCCTTCAGTGCCGTCTGCACGTCCGTCGTATGTGACAGATGGGCGATGAGGTGCAGCGGATAGTTGACAGCTATACCCAAGATGACGGAGGATATGCCTATGACGATGATAGAGACATCGTTGTGAACCAGTGTGAGACAGCCCATTGCAAAAAGCCATCCCCATCCGATAGTGACTGCGATGAGCATCAGGTTACGTACGTTACGGAATACCAACCAAAGCAGAAATAGAATGAGAATCACCGCAAAGGTTATTGAAATGATGCTGTCTTTCTTTATCTGTTGAGCATTGCCGACAGCAATGACAGGACCTCCTGTCAGGCGTACCGAAACATCAGGGAATTGAAGGCTGACGCTGTCGCATATCTGCTGAACCATTGACACCAACGTGGCATTATGCTCCGTTTCACTGGCTCCGAATGGCGAATCAATCAGAAGCATACTGCCATGAGCCTGATTGGTTGGTTTCTGACGAGCCAAAACAGACGCGAACAAATTCAGCGGGTCGTGCCGAATCTGCAAAGCCGCCATGCCGCCACTGGGTAGCATCAGCATTTGCTTGTCGTTTTCCAGTTGACGGGCTATAAAGTCAGACGCTTCTGTCATGCTGTCTATACGAGCATAGTCCTCCGCAGTCAGCAGGTACGGCATCCGCGCATATATGGTGTTCATTGCCTCTTGTACGACTTCAGGATCGTCACCCTGCAGATAATTTATCGTCTGTGCGGTATCGGCCCTTTCCAACCTCTCTGAAAACAAGTCTACAGCAGGCTGACAGTCATTGTCGGCAGATTGAAATATGACATAGATACGACGTGCACTCGACGTATTCTGATATTCCATAAAGGCTTCTTGCTGCTCATTCTCAAGTGGCAGGAAGTCGGAAATGTCTTCCTTATACGACTGTCCAGCCGTCAACAGCACCAATATGGCCGTTAACAGCATTAACGACGTCCAACGCCATAGGGTGTGCGCCTTATCTGTTGTCCACCGGATTCGCATAGATTCCCAAAAATATTTCCCGCAAGTGTTCTATGTCGCACGTCTCCGCATAGCGGTCCAGCTTCGCCAGATGGTGACGGAACGCCTCACGTTCCTCGTCGGTGTACATCCCGCGGTAGCGCTCGTTGCCATACAGCATGTCGTGGGCCACGTAGTTGTTCGGCCACAGCTGGTAGGCTCCGTTGATGCGGCGGTCTATCAGTCCCGCCACCGCCTTGTGGTATTCGTTATTCGTCAGCCCCTCCATAGCCGCCAAATCCTCTGCGTGGATGGGTTCACACAACGCCATATGTACGCGTCCCTTCCATTGTATGATGCCTGTCATGATGCTGTTCAGGTCCTCGCCGGGCTTCTTCGTATATTTCGTGTATTGCGACTCATACAGTTCCAGCGCCTTCAGCACGTCGCACGACTCCCATTCGTACGAGATGGCCACAGGTACGATGTTCAGTTCCGCCAACGCCTTCACGCGGTCTTTGTCCTCGCTCATGCAGAACATTTTTATGATGCCCTGGTCCGTGCGGTCCACGCCGTTCTTTGTCCGTCCGTTGCGCTGGGCAATCCACACCGACTCGCCCTTTTCCCTGATGGTATAGCGGATATATTCCGAGAGGTGTAGCGACTGGCGGTAGAACTCCTTGATGTCGCCCCCAGGCCGCGCTACTTTGAACATCTTGTTGCTCCGGCCTACGTCGATCACCACCGGATGGCGCATCAGGTTTTCGCCAAACGTAATCTCTGTTGTCTCAAAACCATTCTTCACCAGCCAGTATTGCAGCAGACTGGCATCGAGCATGATGTCTCGGTGGTTTGACACAAACAGATAATGCTTGTCAGGCGACAGCTGTTCCAGACCGGAAACGGTAAACGCCGTCATGCTGCGCGCAATGACCTGTTCGTTCACCTTTACCATCGCATCATGCTGAAATTCGCGCACCGTCTTAAACGCCCGGACGCGCCGACGCACCTCTTCCAACGGTTCCGTCGGATAGACAAACGACGCCAGCAGCGGAAACACGTCGCTCGCCGCTATGCGCTCCATGGCCGCCAAAAACTCCTTCTCGTCATACGGACGGATATCGTCAAACTTACCTATGCAGTTCATAATTATCTATCAATTGTCAATTGACTTAATCCATTCCAAAAACATTCCCTTCCATTGGCGACACTCCGCAGTGCCTTTCCGTTCGCTGGCACCAAAACCGTGACCGCCCGTATGGAACTGCACATACCGGTGGTTCACCCCCGCCGCCGTCAGCGCCGAGTCGAGCAATACCGAGTTGCGATAGTCCACCACGGGGTCGTCTACACAGTTTACCAGAAACACCGGTGGACAGTCCGTCGGCACGTGGCGCTCCAACGACAGCTGGTCGCGTAACGCTTCGTTCCCCGTGCGTGAGTCACCTAACAGTCCACGGCGCGAACGCTTGTGGACGCACTCCTCCGTCATCGTCACCACAGGATATACTGGCACGACAAACGCCGGACGGTCCACTGCATCAAACAGTTCTGCTGCCGACATCACCAGATGTCCACCGGCCGAAAAGCCCATCGCGCCAATCTTCGTCGTGTCCACACCATACTCCTCCGCATGTTTCTTCACATATCTGATGGCCTGCCACAGATCGTTCTGCGCGTCGGGATATCTGGTGCCGCGAACCACCAGTCGGTAGTGTGTGGCATAGGCCAGTGCCTTCGCCGTGCGGTAGTTCAGCACAAATGCCGTGATGCCATTCTCCTGCAACCATCGTCCCACGTCGCTGGCCTCGCCCTCCTTGTCGTGCCAGAAATAGCTGCCACCAGGACATACCACCACCGCCGTACCGTTGCCCCCCACGGCCCGATATGGCATCATCATCACACTTTTGTGATGCAGGTCATGCTCCCAGATGTTTATCTGAGCGCCAGCCCTCATGGCGACAAGCAACAACAGGATGAGTATCTTTTGTTTCATGTTTCATTAATCTTATTAACTATATAGTTTCTGCCCAATATGGCCTCACACGTCGTGATGGCCGTCAGGGGCACACCGCAAAAACCGTGCAGGTTGACGTTCTGCCCCGTCAGCAGCAGGTTGCGCACCTTCGTCACCACCGGCACCTGCGACAACACGATATTCTGACAATTCTTGGCAAAACCGCAGATGCTGCCATCCTTCACACCATAGAAGTCGCGGATGGTCAGGGGCGACGACGTGTTGACGGCCTCTATGCACGCCTGGAAACCGGGGTGCATTTCTTCTATCTGCGCCAACAGCAGTTCTGCACACTTCGCCTTCCATGCCTCATACTCCGCACCACGATGGCCCACCGTGGTGTTCTCCCATTGCCTGACCATATCGAAGGGCATAGGTGCTGTTATCAGTACCTTTGTGGCATATTGGCCTTGATGACTGTTTGGTGGCGTCATCATGAGGAATCCCAGCGGCCAGCGACGGTCCGTCCTACTGAAGTTCCACACGTCGGCATACCGCGTCATATAGTATTCCGAATGGTTGATGTATGGGAACGTCTCCGGCTTCAGTTTTACGTACAATGCAAAAGCGGAATGCGTATTGGGGATAGTGTCAAGCCGCTCGCGATACGATTTGGGGAATGCTTTTTCGTCCGTCAGTTTCATCAGCGTACAGGGATGAACGTCAGAGATGTAGTAGTCGGCCGTGTATTGCTTGCCGCTCTTCGTACGGACATACTCCACCTTCCTGTCAACAACGTTGATCCACTCGACGGCGTCGCCTGCAATCACCTGACCACCATTGGTGGTGATAACCTCAGAGAGAAGCTGTGCAAAATGGCTGCTGCCGTCAACAAACCTGCTGGCACCATGAATGTACAGCGTACTGATGATGGCATGAACGTATGCCGGTGTCTCGTGGGCACGACCACCATACAGCGGATTCATATAGGCCAATACGCTCTGCAGCCGTTCGTCCTTGATATATTTGGCAATAAAGGCATCAGCAGCCATCAGAAAGTCATTGGACTCGGCAAAGAGACCCATCTGACCTGTAGAAGGACGCAGATTGAACAAATCCACCTTGTCAGCGATAGCCAATACGGCATCGACATACCGCTCCAGATTCTCCCGTTCTTCAGGAAAATACTTTGCCAGCGAACTGATAAACCCTTCCCGACCTTTAGCTATATCGTAATAGCTGTGGTCTTCTGAGAAATACAATCGGTCGGTGCATTCGTCATCCACATCGCGAATCTTCATTTTATCTAGCACACCCAGATAACGGCAGATTTTCCATACATTGCCACCAGGCTGCATACCTCCAATCACATGCATACCTGTATCGAAATGCTCGCCAAAACGCTGGAAGGTCTGGAGCCCACCACCAATCGTGGCATTCTTCTCCAAGATGACGACCTCGAAGCCTTCCTTGCTTAGGATGGCGCCAGTGAACAACCCACCCAAACCTGCACCTATGATGACGACTTTTTGTTTCATATTCAATGTTCAATGTTCAATGTTCAATGGTCAATGTTATTAGCCTTGATGATTTGCTGATAGATACGTTCAGCGGTAAGTAATTCACTACATGTGACGATGGTGCCAACGATAACACCCAGAATACCATGCGAATTGATATTTTGCCCCGTTTGCCACACATTGGGAATCTTCGTACGGTGCGGCACCCTGCATGCCGCCCCAAGATGAATGTCACGTGCAATGCCATACATACCGCCACCTTCAGTGCCAGTATAGTCACGATATGTCAATGGGGTAGAGGTATAGTAATGCTTGATCTTATCTCGAAGATGGGGGAACTGCCGTTCTACAGACTTTATCAGTTGTTCTGCCTTACGGAGCTTAAAAGCCTCGTAATCCTCCCCACGATGACCAACGGTAGTACCAGCCCATTGCGCTACATCCTTCATTTGCATATATGAGATGATAACGCCGGTTTTTGCGTAACGTGGCTGTGGCTCCTGACAGAAATGCATATATAGGTATCCCTTAGGCCACGACTCCTCGTCGTACTGCTCACAATTCCAAGGCGTCCCATCGTTATATCCGTAGAAGTTATAATTCTGGTATGGCACAGCCTCGTCTTTAAACTCAAGATAAACGGAGAACCCGCCAACGGTCTGGGGTATGGCGTTGATGCGATTGCGGAATGCCGGACGTATCAGTTTCGAGTCCGTCAGTTCCAACGTCCGCATGGGGTGGGCGTCAGAGATGACATAGTCGCACGGAATATGCGTACTTCCATTTATTTCTACTCCTGTTGCATGCGTGTCGTCACAAATTATCTTGGTAACCTTGCTATGTGTCAATACCCTGCCGCCATACTTTTCGATGGTACGTACCATGGACGCTGCAATCCTGTCGCTTCCCCCCACCACGCGATAGGCACTCTGATTATAAAAATCCATGATGAAAGCATGGGTCGAAAACGGTGTCTTGTCTTTCTCGGCAGCATAGAGTGGCAAGGAACCTACAAGGACTTTAGCCAGCAAAGGATCGGTGATAACGCTATCGATTACTTCGTTGACAGATCGCAACTGGTATTCGGTGTTGATGGCGGCATCGCTCTCGGCATGTCTCAGAGAATGCAGCGACGATGCCCCTGCCACGCGCTCTACCAAGTCGAAATACGTTTCCAGCTGTTGACGCTGATGGGGGAAATAGCTGGTCATTTGTTCGATAAAAGCCTCGCGACCGTTTGCAAAGCGATACTTCTTCCCGTCAAGACATACGACATCATATCCATCCCTGTCGAGCGGTGCTAACACGATATCTTTTTTAATCTCCAGATATTGCAACAGACGGTCCAGCGTTTGTCCCTCAGCAGCACTCCCGACGAAATGCATGCCCGTCTCAAAACGTGCACCGCGACGAGAGAAACATTGCAGGCACCCACCCACTTGGGCACCCTGTTCCAGAACGGTCACCTCGTAACCGTTCTCTCGGAGAGAGTGTGGCGTTGCATTCTTTGCCAGGATGACCCCACACGACAAGCCTCCCATGCCACTGCCTATGATGACTACCTTTTGTTTCATGTTTCAAGTTTCATGTTTCAAGTTCAGGTTACACATTCTGCTCTATTCGGTTCGCTATTTGTTCATACTTTTCGGTGTAATGCTTGCGCAACTGGGACGCCTGCTTTTTAGTATCACCCATCTGTCGCAGTTTGCTTTGGGGTATAGGGTCGCCCACCTCAATGTATATTGGGCCCTTCCGCAGATGATAGGTCCGCGGGGGCAGTATCCTTCCTGGTCCATAGAGATACATGGGCACGACGTCTAAGCCCAACTGCTCTGCAATGTGGAATGCTCCCTGATGGAAACGTCCGATGCGGCAGTCCCTTGAACGCGTGCCTTCCGGATATACTGCAATGCTGTAACCTCGCTCTACCAGCGACTGCAATTTGGGCATCAGCGTGTCGATACCATTGGCAACAGGATAAAACTCCGCATGGCGTATTATCAGACCATATATGGGATTATGCCATACCCACTGATTGGTGAGGAAGATGATGTTGGGGGTGAATATGAGCTGACAGGCGAGATCGAGGTGCGACTGGTGGTTACAGATGACCACAGAGGGCTTGGTGAATGCAACGCCTTCAGCAACCTTATAGGTGAAACGAGTACCAGGAATACCATGCCGTAGCATGACAAATCGCGTGGCGTGGTAAATCAATCGGTGTAGGTTGCGGCGTTTCTGCTCCGTCATTTTTCCAATCTTTACATATAGCCATACTATCGGGGTGAAGACGCAGCAGCAGAAGAACAGGACGAAAAGGAGTGAATAAACCGTTCTTGTGACATTTGCCAACCATCGGAACAAGCGTAGCGGTAAACCATAGACCACTGCCAGGAAACATAAGATGGTGTTCAGCACGCTGATGCGGGCAAAGTCCATACCAGGGCGGAAATGACTGACGCGCTCTTCACGTGATGGATAATATACATTGATGTCAATCGGTACCAGCTCTACACCATGCCATGAGGAGAATACGAGGAGTTCCAGTTCTGCCTCGTAACGTGATGTCAGCAAACGGAGTCCGTAGAGTTTTTTCAGCGGATAGAGCCGATAGCCTGTCTGGGTGTCAGGCAGTCGTCGGCCCGTCTGAACGTAAAACCAGAAGTTAGAAAACTTATTGGCAAAACTGCTGCCCTTTGTCCGCTCGACACCATCCAGCGTGCGGCTACCGATGATCAGTGCCCCAGGATGTTGTCGATTCGCCTCTAGGAAGAGACTGATATCATGTGGATAGTGTTGTCCGTCGCCATCAAGTGTAATGGCATAGGCAAAGCCCATCTCAAGGGCTCGCTGAAAACCACGTTTCAGGGCGTGTCCCTTACCACGATTCTGGGTGTATTCTACGATGGTAATACCCTCTATGGCATGAAGAATGGCAGACGTGTCGTCTGTTGATCCGTCGTTAACCACAATCACATCCATGCACTCCTTGAAAGTCTGTCGGACAACAGCATCTATTGTCCCAGCATTATTGTATGTGGGAATCACGACACATATACCGCGGTCGTGTAATAACTGCTGTTGGCGGGTTTCGAGTTTCATGTTTCAGGTTTCAGTGTTTTGAATTGGTAGGTGATGTTGCGACGTTCATTGTGATACGTTGTTTCGCCCTGCTGCAGACGGAGCATCAATTGGGCAAGGTCCTTGCGAAGGACACGACGGATATACCATTTGTCCATCATGCTTATGACATGATGTAGCTTGACTTTTTGGTTTTCTGGATGATAGGTGAAATCGAGCGCTGTGACACCGAATTCATTGAAGAGGCTGCCGCGTACGACGTCACCTTCCCGCAATAGTACACAGATGCCGCTGAGGTATGCTTTTGGCATTTCGATAGTGGCTGCATAGCGGATGCGGTCGCCTTCCGTTTCCGGAAAGGCAGACTGCGCAAATAGCCGCATGACTGCTAATTGGCTAACGAATAGTAAACATATCAGCGCTGATTTTCTCATTGGTTCTGATGTTATTCAATTCGATGACCGTCTTGTCGCCATTCCGTTCTATCAGTTCTACCTGCTTCACCATCGCATTTTTCTTACTGAAATGCAATATAATCTTCTGGAACAACTGTTTCAAGTCTTTCCGTTGAGGCAATAGAGTTGCCGTCCACTCGTTGCCGTTTGTGGCAATGGTGCTCTTAAAGTTTTTGTCGTCGGTGAGACTGGTGCCAACAACGCTATTCATCATGATACGGGCAATTTCGCGGAACAGTTTGTTCTTGTTCACGTCTATGACATCATTACGTTGTTTGTTTTTTAACAGCACCTTGTCGTCATTGAGTATAAAGGTATAGGAGTAGGGTGTTGTGTATTCCCAGCGCAAACGATTTGTTTGCTGGTAATACATCCGACCTTTCGACGTCATTTTGTCGTTAAGCATTCGGAGATGCTTCGTTTGTGTGAAGTCGCACTGCATCGTCTTCATGGCTGATGCAGCCTGAGTGATTGCCTGGCGGATTTGTGCCTCGCTCTGTTCTCTCGGAGAGAGTGTGGCGTTGCAATGTGCCGTCAGCGACAGGTGGACGGAGACGAAAACAAACAGTAGAATCAGTAATCTCTTCATAACTTAACTATTTCGCAATCAACATACATCCAACAACAATGAATGCCACGCCAAACCATTTAATCATAGAGACCTCCTCATGAAAGAACAGTATGGCTGCCAGCATGCCAAAGACATAGCTCAGCGAAACCATCGGATAGGCTGAACTGAACGGGAACACTTTTACGATATACATCCATAGCAATGAAGCAGCCCCAAAGAACAGTCCGCAAGCAGCAAATTGCCAGTTGGTGAGGATGGAGAGCCAAAAATCACGCGTCCACGCAAAAGGTGGCATTTTTGACAGGGCAAACTTTAAGAACACCTGTCCTCCAGTGAGCAGGATACTTTGAAGAATGGCGTATGGTACTATTTTCCACATGACAACACAATAGCTTTAGAGTTTACGGATGGAATATCGTCGTAGCCCAATCGCTGCATCAATTGGCGATAGAGAGGAGTCGATTCGTCGTGGCATCCCACGAGAACCGTTTTACATTTGCCGCTTTTCAGCAACAGCTCAGCATCACGTATGGCCCAGTCAAAAGAGGCCTGGTCTTGAGTATAGGTGATGTTATAGCCATGACAGCCCAAACGTATGGCGATATTGCTGCTGATCGTATTATGCGTACTCTGCATAAAATAGGTGGGCTTTAGCATCGTTTCACCTTCGTCAACCATTTGTCTTAACAATAACTCTGAGTTTTCCAGACATCCCAAAGCAGTGCCAGTAATGATGGCATCTGGCTGTTCTATGCCAGCCTGACGTAGTGCCTTCAACGATGACAGTAGCGAACTTTTCATGATTTTCCCCATGCGACGGGCTTCCAGGGGTTTTACGTAGTCACGAATCTCAGCCAACTGGTCCTCGGAAGTGATTTCAACCTGAGAAAGTACGTTGATCTTTGCCCCTTCAACCAATGGCTTTTGTCCTTCGACAGTAGTAGGCGAAAGGGAAAAGACCAGAGACGTGTCATTGCCTCCAAAGCCAAATGAATTGCAAACAACATGCTGGAGGTGACAGTGGTCTTCACCCATCGTGGGAACAATGCCGCCATCTATAGCTTGCGACCATCCGAGGTTCGCAGGTACAAACTGATGCTGTAGGGCAAGTAGGCAAATGACAGACTCAATGCTGCCTGAAGCACTGGTAGTATGGCCAGTAAACGACTTCGTAGAACTAATCAACGGCATGTTTTCGTCAAAGACACGCTTCAATGCCATGCTCTCTGACAAATCATTATTGGGAGTGCCTGTACCGTGAGCATTCACATATTGAATGTCCGATGGCTTCAAACCTGCCATCTGTAACGCTTCTGTCATTGCCAGATAAGCCCCCTCGCCATTATCAGACGATGCCGTCTGGTGAAATGCATCGCAGGCATTGCCATAACCAGTAAGATAGGCGTGAGGCGTTACGCCACGACATGTTGCACTCTCTTCTGTTTCCATAACGAGGAATGCAGCGCCCTCGCCAAGGTTCAGTCCTGCACGAGTGGCATCAAAGGGCCGGCAGGGCTCATGGTCGAGAATCATCAGTGAGCGGAAACCATTGAGATGAAAGAGTGACAGGGCCTCTGCACCACCAGCGACTACAACGTCAGCCTCACCAGCTGTCAACATTCTGGCTCCCAACATGAGAGCATTGGCTGCAGAAGAACAGGCGGTGGAAATCGTGGTGTATTCTGCAAAGATGTCAAAATACTCAGCTATCAAACGGGTGCTGGCGCCAGCACTGTGGTAGCGAAGGCATTGCAGGGCGGCGTCAGAGTGGGAAAACTGGTCAAACAAATCCTCTGTAATGTCCATTCCTGCCACTGTCGTGCCGGAAATGAGTAGCACGTGCAGGGGGGAGGGCTGAGGGCTGAGGGAAGACCCCTCCAACCTCCCCTGTTTAGGGGAGGCTCCGAGTTCTCCCCCTGAGCAGGGGGAGCTAGAGGGGGTCCCTGGGCTGAGGGCATGGCACGGCAGGGCGGCATCTTCCAGTGCTTGTCTGACTGCCAGCATGCCCATCAGCGTGGTACGGTTGATCATCGTGTCTTTGACCCCTAACTGACTGCGCATATCGTCATTCGACAAAGGCACCTCGCCCACAGGCAATTCCTTATGGCATGAGCGGAGAAACTGCATGGTGCCAATGCCGGAATGCTTGTGTTGCAGGGAGTCAAGAACAGATGGTTTGTCCTGTCCTATAGCACAAATAATGCCCTCACCAGTTATGACAATATTGTTGTTCATCATTTAGTCCTATGACTACTTACATATTCTGCTATTGTACGAATGCTCTTAAAGATTTCTTTCCCTTCAGCAGGATTAGCCAACTTGATGCCATACTCTTTCTCCATGAGCACAATGAGTTCAAGTGCATCGATAGAGTCAAGACCAAGACCCTCACCATCACCAAACAGTGCATCGTCGGCATCAATGTCCGCTGGGGTCATCTCTTCCAAATTTAATGCTTCAATAATCTTCTCTTTTAAATCTAAAATCAGTTCTTCCATATTTATCTTTACTTTTTTACCTTTTTACTTTTTTACCTTTTTATTAGTTTCAATTCTGCTTCAAAATGTTGATCGTCCTCATAATCTATCCAACCAGTCAGAATGCTTTGGATGGTTTCGTCGAGGAAAGTCGATGCCAATATTTGGTGCATCATGTTCTCATCTTTATGGGGCAAGATATAAAAGGAGGTCTCGGCATGATAACCGTTGCGCACTGCAATCTCGCCACAAACGATGTTGGGCAACGTATATACAAACAGCGAGGGGCTAGGGAAATAGTCGTCGCCAATGGTAATGCTTTTTGCGTATTCGCGGTCAACCCACACTGATGATGAGTGGTTAAACAGCACCACAGCCCTGTCAGTGCATTGTTCCTTACGAGGGCTTTCCTGTTTTAATAAGAGTTCACTTGCAATGAATCCCAACTGAGAGAGCTTGTCCATTTTATAAAACTTGGGATATGCCCCTTTGGCGGAAGCCGTTTCCCCGATTAACGGGGCCACTACGTGTTTGTAGATTTCTGTGAGATCGGAGGGGGGCGTTATACGTACATGATGTTCAACAGAATAAGTATTGGCAGTATATTGTTGAGATGGGCTTGGCGCATTTAGTGCGCAATAGACAGCAGCGTTGCAACCACCAAAACCCGATATGACCTTTACAAATGATTGTTTGCTGATAGGCATAGGTTGAGCGGAGATGTTCACATGTCCAGAGACGCCGATTTCACTGAATCCCCTGGTACCGAGCAGTTCTCCATGCGCTACGGAGTGCATTGTGATAATTGTCTCAAGTATTCCGGAGGCGCCAAGGGTATGACCATAATAGCCTTTCAGCGAATTCATGGGGACGTCGGAGAGTCCTGCGGTGGCAATGGCTACGGACTCCATCTGGTCGTTGTACATGGTGGCTGTGCCATGGGCATTGAGAACCGATAGGGTCTTGGAATCGACACCTTCCGTGACATAGCGGATGGCATTGGCACATCCCTCTCCCTTTGGGGAAGGACTGCTGATGTGGTAGGCATCATTACGGATGGCTCCGCGGACTATTGACCAAACCTTAGAGGTGAGAGGTGAGAGGTGAGAGGTGAGAGAATTTCTCAAAATCATCGTTGCGGCAGCCTCGCCGAGATTCAAACCGATTCGCTCAATATCAAACGGACGACAGGGTTCGGGCGACATGGCTTTCAACGACTGGAAACCAGACACGACGAAATGACTAATGACATCACAGCCTACAACGATTGCAGTGTCATAGCTGCCAATCTCTAACAGACGCTGGGCAGTGACGAGGGCAGCCACACCAGAGATACATGCGTTGCAGACGACGAGGGGTGGGGTAGTGATGCCTAATAACGATGCAATACGACGGGCAGATTCTGCGGGTTGAAGGGTGGCGTAATCAGCGGCAGAGAGATAATCGATATTCGCTTTGGTGGTGCTGACAACGAGCAGGGTGCGAGGGCTGGCGACATCGATGGTGCAGTGGCGAAGGGCTTCCGTTACACTCTGGTAACATAGCGATTCAAACCACGTCAAACCATGAATCATCAATTTTTCACGCTGTTCGTCACTGAATCGCGAAGCAACATAGTCATCTTCACTCCTACCCGAATAGCTGGCATAAGATGTCAGCACAGAATGCAACGCCACACTCTGACCATGGGTCAGAGAACGACCCGCCCGCAGAGCCTCATAGTTCTCTGCAGTGGTCGCACCAAGCGGCGACAGGATGTTGTCAGCTATACAATATACCATACAGTAGATTCTTCACTCTTCACTCTCAAAAACGTTCCAGCGCTTTTGCCATTCCTCATAGAACTTGGGACTATAGAGCACCAGTTGGTAGTTCAGGTCCATGAACACCTGTACGCTATGTGCGGTGGCTAAGAGGCTCTCGTCGGCCGTATCGTGGATTTCGTAGTCGAACACGACCTTGGCGGCCACTGTGGGGCGATAGATAATGTCGATACGGGGCTGCATACCATAGAGGATGGGTTTCTTCCATTGGATGTTCATCTCCACCATCGGAGCGTAGTAGCCATGACGGACGTAACCCATGTAGGTGAGGTCGTACTGACTGCCGAAGAGTTCACGTGCATCCTCAAAGTAGAGCATGTATGAGCCGTGCCATGCGACATTCATGGAGTCGACTTCAGAGAATCGGATATCGAGGAGTTTGGAGGACTTTAATTCCATAGTTCAAAGTTTTTACCTTTTTACTTTTTACCTTTTTACCTTTTCTATGATTTCCAATATTCAAAATAGTTGTACCATTGTGTGGGGTAGATGGTGAGAATGTGCTCGAGTTCGGCGGCGTAGCGCTGTGCCAGCTGGCGGGTCTGCTCCTGACGCGGGGCGCGGTGGTCGTAGGAAATCGGACGGACGTAGACGTGATAGCGGTCTGGGGTGACTTTCATCACGTTGACGGCGAGCACATGGAGTCCATGCATGGCGGCGACGCTGAACGGGCCTAACGGCAATTGGACGGGGGCTCCGAGGAGTGTGGCACTGACAGACTTCTGCGAACCGAAGATCCTGTCGGCAGGCATACTGATGATCTCGCCCTGCTGGATGGCCTGGTCGAGAAGAAACAGGTGACTCATGTCGTCGCTGACAGGAATCATGCGGATGTTCTTGTCGGCAAACATCTCCGTACGATGTTCCATCACAGTTTGTTTCTCGCCAGAGAATACCAGTGCGTTGAGGCGCTTGCGGTCGGACACAAGGGTGTAGCCTGCCATTTCGTAATTGCCGACGTGGGAGCTGAGCAGGACAAAGGCCCCAGGACGGTCAGCCAGTCGGCGGAAGTGTTCGAAACCGTCGATGGTGACGCGGAAGTGGCGGCCTGCATACATGGCGAAACGGTCGATGACGACCTGTGCGAACATGTAGTGGTTGCGGTAGGTCATCCGAAACGCTTTTATCGGACCGTAACCCCAACGCTGGCGGAAGTAATGGTAGATGGACTTGAAACCGTCACGGAACAAACACGGCGGAATGACAAATATGTAAGTAAAGATATAGACAATCCGAATGTCTATACCCTTCAACAGCTTGATAAGCCAACGGTGCATCAAACTATTGCCGTATGTCGTGCCTTCCCACTGTCTCATCAACGTTCAATATTCAACGTTCAATGTTCAATGTTCAACGTTCAATGTTCAACGTTCAACGGTTTTACTCTCGATATAGTCGCAGAACTGGCTCAGCGTGGTGACACCCTGCATCTCCTCGGGCTTGATCTTAAAACCGAAGTTGCGTTCTACGATGACCACAATGTCTACGAAGTCGAGACTGTCGATGCCCATGTCGTCCTTCAGACTGGCATCAGGGAAAATCTTTTCCTCATCAATCTCCAACTCGTCAACGAGGAATGCTCTTACTTTTTCTTCAATTTCTTGTCGTGTCATATTTACTAACGTTTAATGTTTTTTCATCTCTTACTTCTTACCTCTTACCTCTCACCTCTTACCTCTTAACTACCAGTATACTGTGTCCCAGCCCCAGATGGTCGTGAATGGTCTCAACGTATAGACCGGCGCGCTGGATACAGGATTGCATATCTTCCGTATGATACATTTTTGAATTACCATTGGCCATGGCCGTGAAATAGAGGCTGGTCATGGTAAGGCAGAGGGCGGCGGTCTCGAAACGCTGGCGGTCCCAGAGGGTCTCCATGATGTAGAGACGGGTGTGGGGAGCCATGGCGGCCTTCGCTCTCTGCAGGATACTGACGATTTCGTCCATGCTGAAACAATCGAGGAACTGGCTCATCCAGATGGCGTCAGGACCGTCCGCCTGCTGGGGGAATGACGCATTGGGGTCGAGCAGGTTGATGCCATATCCGTGAATACGCTCTGCCCCCTCTTTGCCTTTGATATTCTCTTGCATCATGGCAATCTGTTGAGGCAGGTCGAGAATGGTGATTTCTGCTTCTTTGCTGTAACCGACACACTGCAGGGCCCACTTGCCTGTGTTGCCACCGACATCATAGAGCGTGCGGACATGATGGTCGTCGAAAATGATTTTCAGTGCCTCAGGAAATGACGTGTCGCTATAGAAATGGTCGAACCCAAACCAGCTTTTCTGCACTTGCTGTGGCAGTTGGGAGAGACCTTCGTAAATCGTTGGCCACGAGCCGAAGTGCTTCAATCCCTCAGGCTTACCATTACGCAACGATTCCTCAAGGTGGAACCAACCCTCGTAGTTGACGTCGTGGACGAAGTCGATGTTTACACGTGTGGCAGTGTCGGTGGCAAGAAACCAGCCGGTCTTTGTCAGCGTATAGCGGTCGGTAGCAGGGTCGACGAGGATGATCCCGATGGTGAGTGAAGCTTCCAGCAGACACTTGACGGCATAGTCAGAATATCCTGTCTTCGCACAAATATCTTCACGTGTGAGCCCGTCGTGCGAGTCGCGTATCATATCGAGGATACCCCATTTCAGCATGATGCGTGCGGTTTGGAACACGGCAGGTCCCCAGGCGATGAACTCCGCCAGCCGTTGCGCGTCGAGTGCCGACAGCGACTCTTTGCTATACCTTTTCTCTAAAGCCGGAAACAGTTTCATATCTCAACGTTCAATGTTCTAATCGTTTCTTTAGTACGCTTTGACCTTGGTCAAAGAACGTTCAATGTTCAATGTCCTAATCACCAGCGCGCTGTTGGTGCCGCCGAATCCGAACGAATTGCTGAGCACCGTGTTGACCTCAGTATCAACGGTCTTGGCAGTAAGGTTCAATTTCTCAGAGTATTCGTCAGGATTCTCGAAATTGATGTTTGGTGCCACAAAGTTATTCTGCATCATGATGATGCTATAGACAATCTCGCTGGCGCCGGCCATCCAACACTCATGACCAGTCATCGATTTCGTTGAACTGATGAGGGCACGACGGCCACGAAACATCCTGTCGAGGGCGATGGCTTCGTACATGTCGCCCTGAACCGTCGATGTCGCATGGGCATTGATGTAGTCGATGTCGTCGGGCGTTAGACCGGCATCGTTGAGGGCTCGCGTCATAGCTATAACAGAACCATTATCGCTGGGTTCTGATATACCACCACCATTGCTCGAAAATCCATAACCCACGACTTCTGCCAGAATAGTGGCACCACGGGCTACGGCATGATCATAATCTTCAAGCACAAGTGCTGCAGCACCACCACTGGGTATCAAACCGTCGCGGTCTTTATCGAACGGACGACTGGCTTTTGTCGGCTCGTCCATCCTGATGGAAAAAGCATTCAGCGCGTCAAACGATGCCATAGAGTAATAGTTGGTCTCCTGAGCACCACCACATAGCACCATGTCCTGCAGTCCCTGGCGGATGAGCATATAGCCCAGTCCGATGGAGTGACTGCCACTGGCACAGGCCGCGCTGACGGTAAAGTTAATGCCGCGGAGGTGGAAGATAGTGCTGAGGTTCATGTTCACCGTCGAGTTCATCGACTGGAAAATGAGACCATAGCCCAGCATGGCGGAGTCGTGCTTCTCGTCCATGATTTTTGACGACTCGATGACGGGTTTGGCGGAGGAGTCGTTGCCGAAGATGCAACCTACCTCGTTCTCGCGGAGATAGTCATCGCTAACGTGGGCCTGTTCGAAGGCCTGACGACTGGCCATATAGGCATATTGAGCCTCTTCCGACATGCCGGCACGGGTATGGCGGTCCACCATCTGCTTCGTAATGACGGGTGTCTCGACGATGCCCGTAAGTCCTGAGCGGTAACCGTATTCGAGTCGTTCGGACTTGAGACCAATGCCCGATTTGCCTTCGTAGAGTGACTGTCGGACGGTTCCAATGTCAGTTCCAAGACAGGACCAGATGCCCATGCCTGTAATAACAACACGTCTCATCAGGTATGCAGGCCGCCGTTAATGTTTATCACCTCACCCGTGATGTACGATGCATCGTCGGAGGCAAGGAATGCAACGAGTGCTGCCACTTCCTCAGGTTTGCCGAAACGACCGACGGGAATCAGTTTCTTCAGGTCGTCAACAGGGAGGTCCTTCGTCATGTCCGACTCGATGAAGCCAGGGGCAATGGCGTTGACGGTGATGTTACGTAGTGCCACCTCCTGAGCCAGAGCTTTCGTTGCACCAATCAGGGCAGCTTTGGCGGCACTGTAGTTGGTTTGGCCGGGCAATCCCTTCACACCTGACAACGAGGCGATGTTGATGATGCGGCCACCGCGCTTGCGAGGCATCATGTGACGCAGGATGCATCGCGTGATATAGAAAAAGCCGTCGAGTGTGGTGTCTATCACCTGATGCCACTCGTCGTCAGACATCATAAACATGACGTTGTCGCGACGGATACCGGCGTTGTTGACCAATATCGAGATGTAGTCGTCAGGATGCGACGCCTCCCAGTCCTGAATGGCCTTTTCCACTTCCGACTGATTCGAAACATTGAAAGGCAACAGTTCCGCCTTGCCACCAGCCTCTTCGATAAGGGCTTTCGTCTCGTTGGCAGCAGAAACGTTAGTGTTGTAATTGATGATGATGGGCATACCAAAAGAGGCCAATCTCAAACAGATTGCCTTTCCAATGCCTCTTGACCCACCTGTGACTAAAATGTATTTCATTACTTATAAGTAAACGTTAATGTTAAAAACAGATGCAAAGGTAATCATTTTCATTGAATTATGACCATCTTTGTACCAAGTTTTTAAAATTATTAGGAAAAAAAGTGAGCCGACCAAACATCAGCCCACCTTTTCTTGTTCGCAGCACAATACATTGTCGATGTCAAATCTTTATTTTTTTTAATTCTTTCTACAAAAGTTGGGTCACTTGCAAAACCCTGTGTTGAAAATTTAGCTTAGAAGTCTGATATTTCAAATATTGTATGTACCTTTGCACGCAAAGAGTACAGCAATGAACG
>ONKX01000021.1 GCA_900318555.1 uncultured Prevotellaceae bacterium
CGTCACCTGCTGCTTAGCATCGCTCCAAGCCTTGTCAGGATCGCAATGACTCTCAACAATCAGACCGTCAAAACCTAAGTCCATAGCCTGCTGACACAGGGGTGCTATCAGTTCACGACGTCCACCGATATGCGAGGGGTCGCTGATGATAGGCAACTCAGGAATACGACGATGCAACTCAATGGGAATCTGCCACATAGGCGCATTGCGGTAGATTTTCTGCTCGTAAGAAGAGAAACCACGATGAATGGCTCCCAAGCGCTTGACGCCAGCCTGATTCAGACGCTGCAAAGCACCAATCCAAAGTTCCAAATCGGGATTGACGGGATTCTTCACGAATACGGGTTTATCCACACCCTTCAGTGCATCAGCCAAAGCCTGCATGGCAAAGGGGTTAGCGGTGGTGCGGGCACCAATCCACAGGATATCCAAATCGTACTTCAGAGCTAACTCTACATGCTCCGGAGTTGCCACCTCAGTAGCTATCAGCATGTGGGTTTCGTCCTTCACCTGCTTCATCCAGGGCAGGGCTTTTTCTCCGTTACCCTCGAAACCGCCTGGTTTGGTACGAGGTTTCCATACACCTGCTCGGAAGTTATGACAGCCCTTCAAAGCCAGTTGGCGGGCCGTTTCCATCACCTGCTCCTCAGTCTCAGCACTACAGGGACCTGCAATGACAAAGGGGCGTTCGTTGTCACTCGGAAGATTCAGTTTCTCTAATTCCAGTTCCATAATTATATCGTTTTTTTAATGCGTTCTAATGCTTGCTGTATTTTATCTTCCTTGGCGCACAGGGAGATGCGGATATAACGCTCTCCGTTGCTTCCAAAGATAAAGCCTGGGGTAATGAAGACGCGAGCTTCATGGAGTACACGCTCTGTCAGGTCTTCTACGTTCTGAATGCTATCGGGAATTTTTCCCCAGAGGAACATACCCACCTGATTCTTGTCGTATGTACAGCCTAAGACATCCATAATCTTCTCAGCCCACTGACGACGACGGGCGTAGGTCTCGATATTGAACTCACGATGCCAGGCCTCGTCGTTCTTATATGCCTCAGCAGCAGCAAGTTGGATACCGCGGAAGGTACCGCTCTCAATGTTCGACTGCACCTTTAGAATCCACTGGATAAACTGTGCATTCGAGGCACAGAGGCCTACACGCCAGCCAGGCATATTATGCGACTTCGACATCGAATTGAACTCGATGCAGCAGTCCTTGGCACCAGGAACCTGAAGGATGCTCAGATGCTCCTCGCTGAGGATGAACGAATAAGGATTATCGTTGACCACGACAATATTATTCTCTTGAGCGAACCGCACAAGACGCTCGTAGGTGGCACGCTGAGCACGGCCACCAGTAGGCATATTGGGATAATTCGTCCACATCAGTTTGATTCGGCTATTGGCATTTGGCTGTTGGCTTTTAGCCATGATGTCCTCCAACTGGTCGAAGTCGGGTTGCCAGCCATTGTCCTCACGCAAATCGTAGTTGACAATCTTGGCACCTAATATCTTTGATAAAGAGGTGTATGTGGGATAGCCAGGATTAGGCACCAATACCTCATCACCCGGATTGACGAAAGCCAGTGTGACATGCAGGATACCCTCCTTGGAGCCAATCAAAGGCAGCACCTCGCTTTTGGCATCGAGGTCGACATCGTACCAACGCTTGTAGAAACCTGCCATTGCCTCGCGCAACTCGGATGTACCCTGTGTAGGCTGATAGCCGTGGGTATTGGGTTGACGGGCAACCTCACACAACTTATTGATGGTTTGCTCCGATGGGGGCATATCGGGACTACCGATAGCCAGACTGATAATGTCCTTACCCTCGGCATTCATCTGTGCCACTTCCTTCAGTTTGCGACTGAAGTAGTACTCCTGTACTAAACTTAATCTATCTGCGGGTTGTATCATATTCGTAACAATCGTTTAATTCGTGGTTTCAATTTGTTTGTTTCCCGTCCTTATATTCTCCTAAAATCTTAAAGTCCTTGGTTAACGGGATAATTGCGTCTATCGACTGACGATAACGCGTCAGGTCGTCGTACATCACATCGACATAGAACAGGTATTCCCATTCCTTGCCGATGATGGGCAACGACTGAATCTTCGTCAGGTTCATCTTATAAAAAGACAGGATCGCGAGCACGTGCGAGAGGCTACCCTCCTCATGAGGCAGTGAAAAGACGATACTGGCCTTATTTGCCTCCGTCAGCGGACGCAACAAATCGGCCTTATTGGGATTGCTCACCACGAGGAAACGCGTAAAATTATGCTTGTTATCCTCAATATGGTCATCCAACACCTTCAGTCCGTAGAGTCGTGCAGCCTCAGCATGACAGATAGCTGCCCAGCCCTTATGCTGACCCTCAGCAATCATCTTGGCAGAACCAGCAGTATCCTCAGCCTCCACATTCTTCAGCTGTGGATGCTGGGCCAGAAAGCGACGACACTGCATCAGAGCCACGGGATGGGAATGCACCTCGGTAATGGTATCCCAGTCGTCCTCTGGCAGACAACAGATACAGTGGGTGATGTGCAATTTATGCTCTCCCACAATCGTTGTGCCTGAGTCGCGCAGCAATTCGTAGTTATGCAACAGCGAGCCCGCAATGGTATTTTCGATAGCCAGAATACCAATGGCTGTAGGATCCTGCTTCATCTGAGAGAAAACCTGTTCGAAGGTACTGCAGCATATCAACTGTATCTGCTCGCCCTCGTAATAGAGGTGAGCTGCTATATCGTGGAACGATCCTTCCATGCCTTGTATTGCAATCCGTTTCATCTTAACTCTAATCTTTTGTCTCTTCACTAAACAACCCCACTTTCACTGGTGTGAAGCGGGGTTGTATTTTTCTTATTTCCTTCGTTAAATCTTATACGCAACGACCCGCTTCACAATTGCTTGCAAAGTAAAAGTAATAGCCGTAGAAATACTGATTCAACTTATTCATTGTCTCTTTTTTTTGTTTATCGCCTGCAAAAGTATAACTTTTTCGCGAATCTACCAAACATTTTGAAAGAAAAATTGCAATTGTGGCAATAATTTGTCACTTTATTCATCCATTTGGAACAATGGATCCTCAGGCATCACCATGATAGGCTTCTGCTCGTAATCCTTCAGGAGCTTCTCGGAAACGTACTGTTTGTCAACCACCAAGCGGAACATGTATTCGCGGAACCAACTGGCCGTCATAATCAGACAACCCTGCTGTCCCCACGAAGCGCCCCACGAATTCTCGACCTTCCACTTCAGGGGCTGGCCCTGCATGTCGAGGTCGACAGCTGTCAGCGTCATAGCATGGGTAGAACCGCTGTCGAAAGTGGAGATGCGTTCTGCCTTCGTCATATTAAAAGAGGTATTGAACAACGAGGCATAGTCGAAATTCTCCAAATCACAGTAACCGCGCTTGCGGTCGAGTTGTTTACCCACGTCATAGCTGCTGTAGAGCTTTCGACCATCCTTCAGCGAAGCAATAGCCAGCGTCTCGATATCCTCCATCGGCAGGTTCAGGTACTTCCAGTTATGGCCATCATACACATGGCGGTCGTACTCCACCTCGTAGGTCTTGTAGTATTCGCGACGAGGGTCGTTCATCACCATGATGAAAGTGCCATTGAGCGGACCACCGACAATCTCTTGATAGAACTCCTTCGGAGTATATTTCTTCTGAGCAGTGATGGCCTTGCCGTTCTTATCCTTAAAGGCAAAGGTAAACTCCTTGACGGGCTCGCCCAGCGTGATGACCAACATGTGGTACACCTCGGACAGCATCTCGGTCTTGCGCTGGTTGATGGCATTAGGTTTCTTGCCCTCAGCCACCATCTTGCGCAGTTCCAGTCCCATCTCGCGCAATTTCGACTTGATGATTGACGCCATCTTCGACGTATTCTCTGCCGAATAGGTCTCCGGCTGAATGTCGGCAGGCACCAAGCCATATTTCTCTGCCAAGTCAGCAACACCACAGAAAGTGCCACCATCGCTGACGGGATAGTGGAAGAAGAACTGGACGCGCTGGTCGTCAATGGGTTTCTTGCCCGTGTCAATGACTCCCTGCAACATCAGGTTGGCTTTCTCCAGCTGGTCCCAGAAGAACAGATAGTCCTGCGACAGTTCAACACTCAACGAATCGGTGCGCTTGGCGAAATTAGAACGGAGCACATTCAAGCCACTGAACATCCAGCATCGGCCCGAAGATTTCTGGTCGGTAATAGACTGTTTCTTCGTTTCCACACTGAAATAAGTATCCAATGCTCCTGCATTGGCCTGGTTCTTGGCTAACAGGTCAATAGCATTGGCTGCCAGTGCATTACGTAAGGCACGATCAGAGGCAGTAGGCGCATTCTGTTTTTCTATCTGTTGCAACATCTGGGCGGAGATGCCCCCATCCTTCGTCTGGGCACTGGTAGACAGACAAGCAGCCAGTACGACAGCAAATATCAATTGTCTTCTCATTACTTTTTCTTCGTTGTTGTTTTCTTTGTAGTCGTCTTCTTAGTGGTTGTCGTCTTCTTAGCAGTCGTCGTAGTGGTCGCCGTCTTCGGAGACGTGTAATACCTCAGAGCTTCGGGCATCCACTCCTGAATCTGCCTGATACGAGTGGCATCCGACGGATGGTCACTATAGAGGTCGTTCTGCTGGCTATTGCCATTCTGTGCGGCCATACGCTGCCAGAAAGCTACAGCCACCTGAGGATCGTAGCCTGCCATAGCGGCAAAAATCAACCCCAAATGGTCGGCCTCACTCTCGTGATTGCGCGAATATTTCAGGTTCTTGAAATTGAACTGTTGTGACAATGCCCACTGACCGATAGACTGTGCGGTAGCACCCACGCCAACAGCTCCGGCAATGGCTGTACCAATCTGAAGACCATATTGCTGCTTCATCTGCGTACTCATCTGTTCAGCGGAATGACGAGCGACAGCATGGGCTATCTCATGACCTAAGACGATGGCCAGTGAGGCCTCGTTCTGGGTGACAGGCAACAGACCTTCATAAACGCAGATCAGTCCTCCAGGCATACACCAGGCATTGACCTGATTGTTCTGAACCAAATTGAACTGCCAGTTATAGTACTGCAGGTCTTCTGACATTCCTGCCGACCTAAGATAGTTGGTAACGGCCGTAGCCAACTTCTCACCTACCCTTTTCACCATGGCTGTATTCGTAGCGTTGGTTGACAGTTTGGCAGTCTTCATAAACTCCTGATACTGCTGCGTGGAGAGGCTCAATACCTCACCGTCACTTACCATCAGACTCTGCTGTCTGCCCGTAATGGGCACAGTCTTCGTGGTTCCGCAACCTACCAATACAGCTGCCACCACTGACATCAATAAATACTTTATCTTCTTCATAATACCTATTTATTATTGTAGTCTCTGATATCTTTTCAACATTTCCAATTTCTGATGACCGTCGAGCATTTCCTGAAGGATGAAACGACCTTCACGACCTGAAGGTTTACACAGCATCTGCGAGCGTTCCATGTCCATGACTTCCTGCAGGACCCACATCATTCCTCGTGCAAAGCGACGAACGCCAAAGCTCCTCAGCAGCACATAAGGGAAACCACTGGTCTTGAGCGTCTCATAATGGCGTTCCGTCTTGAGCAACAGGAAATAATAATCAATGACGACACGCATATTCAGACGCTGCGCCAGGAAGAGGCGATAGACGTCTTCTATCGTCATGGGCTTGTTCAAAACATAATAATCGTCTGAAGACTGGCGCAGGTTACGCAACTCCTCGTCATAATAGCGGGCTACATAGGACGGAGCCTTGGCCTGTTCGTTCTGCTCTTTCATCTCCTCAGCCTCAGCCATCCAGTCGATACTCACATCCTGAGGAGCACGCAGACCGAATTCAAACAGCCGTTCAACACCCCTATAGCAGATACCTGCCACAGCCTGACGCTGCGCCAGTTCGTGTAAAGCCTGCCACTCTTCGGGTTCAGGACCACGCTCCAGACATTCGCGACGGCCGGTGGCCACCTGTATCAGTTCAAAGAATAATTGTTTCATACTTTAGGTTTTTTCTATATTGGGCAAAAGCGCCAACTCACGAAGAGCCGGCGCTTATACGTTGACAATGATTAACTCAGCCCTAACAGAGGTTTCAAATCGTCCTCCTTATGTAATATATAGGCAGCGGTGCCTAAGAAAGCAAGGAACAGGAAGATGAGACATATCTTTGCACGACCAGGACCAGCCTTCTTAACAGGAACAGTGGCACTCTGCAGGGTGGTAAATGCTGGTGTTTCCATCTGTACCTTAGCCTCGGCAGCCAGCATCTGAGCCGCTACTTGCGTAAATGCATTATACTGAAGCTGCATTTCGTTTTCCAAATCAGTCTGCTTCTGGCGCACGGTCTGAAGGATAATGTCGTTATTAGAGTCCATAAACTCTGCATACTTCTGACGAGCTTTTTCGTAACGTTCCTTTGTCTCTCTGTAAATCTTGCGATTGTAATCTAAATCAACACGAGCCTTCGACGTACGATAGTCAGTAATAAATTTCTGCAGACGGTTCATTACCGTATCAGCCATCGTAGCACAAATGACAGGATTCTGATCGGTTACATCAATAGTAATAACCATCGTTTTCTTGTCCACATCACAGACAACCTTCTTGTCCAGCACTTTGACAACATCAGCTTGTTTCTTTGTCAAGCGGAAGGGGTCTATTGTCTTTTTTTCTTCCTTCTTTTCAACAAACAAACCAATGATAGCCTTCATTGTACCGCCAATTGCTGCGGACCACCAGGGGACTTTCTGTTCCTCATTCAAATAATCATAATAAGTCATCGTACGGTCTGGCTCACCCTCTTCCTTATCACCCTCGATGGTAACGGGAACATCAAAGAGAGTGGTTTTGAAATCGGTTGAGTTAACCAAATCTGGATAGAGCGTGGGGAACAAAGCCTCAGTTCCGAAACCCGCATTACTCAAACCAATATTTACGCCAAAGGAGCTGGCAAGTGACGCCAAACTACTTCTACCAGAACTATTGCTGGAGATTTCGGGCGAAAGCATTACCGTACATTGATAATAATTAGGCAGCGACAAAGTTAAGATGGCAGCCACCACAAAGGTAATGGGCAACACCTTATAGAACAGCCTTTTATGCTTTTTCAGATCATTGAAGATCTTTCCGAAGTCAATAGAAGACTCATCTTCAAGCAACTCTGTATTTTTAATATTTTCTTCCATATTCATTTGATTTATTAGAGTCTAGAGATAGCAAGCATAATAGCGGCAATACCAGTCAAGCTAGAAGCAACGGCTGCGATTGCCGTCCAGTTGATGGGCTGTTTCCTCTTCTTGGAAGGTACTATAATCTCACAACCAGGTTCAGGCTTGGCACCATCAGAAACAATTCCTACTGTACCATTCTGATATACAATGAATGACCTAGACTTCTTTGCATGATGCCCAAAGCCACCAGCCATCTCTATATAGTGCTTATAACTCTTACCTTTCTCATAGAAGACGGTATTGGGGTAGAACACTTCACCTGAAATCGTAACTGTTCCTGTGTACTCTGGCACAAAAATAGCATCACCTTCACGGAGGAATATATCCTTGTCACCGCCAGGGTTCTTCAGTGCCTCGTCAAGTTCAATACCTACAACATAAGTGTCACCAGATTCAACTTTATTCCAAGCAATAGAATCCCCTCGTTCAGTAAGAATACGTGTAATGGCTTTACGAGTCTCTGCTGCACGTAAACGCTCTTCCTCATTCATCCGACGTACAAGGCGCGAGCCACGTGTATATGCTGCATCGGTTACGCCACCAGCCATCGTAATGGCATCACTCAAACGTAAGTTCTTCTTTTCAAGTGTGAAATTACCTTCATAGTTAACCTCGCCAGTAACAGTAATATTTCTCGGCATCACATAAGCAGGGCTTTTGCGTACATGCACCACATCATAAGGCTCGAGGGTAAAGCTCTTATCACCACTGATAAGAAGTCCGTCCTTCAATTCGAAAGTGAAGGTCTGTGCAATTTCAGTAGTTTTCTTAGTTGCCTTCGGGTCGTTAATACGCCTACTGACATCTACACGTGAGAGGTTTGCACCATCCCTCAAACCACCGGCCTGAACAATCAGATCCTCAACAGTGGTATTGTCAGCATACTCATAAGAACCAGGATTCATGACCTCACCTGTGATGGTAAAGTTACGTTCCTTACGTAATTCCTCCTGTGTGGGAATGAAGACAACATCCTCGTTCTGGAGAGGAACGTCGGCCACTGTGCCTTCCATAATACCTTTGGCATCAAGAGAAAGAATCTCCAGCGTACGGTCTGCCTTCAGACGATGGATAATGGCATGATCTGCAAAAGCATCTTCTGTCAAGCCTTCGGCAGCCTCAATCAATGAACGTACAGAAGTAACATTAGCACCCAATTGGAACTGGCCCGGGCGGAATACGGCACCCTTTATCTCTACCATATTTTCAAAACGGTTAATCATGCCGTCGACAGTAATATTATCGCCATCCTCCAGTTTAAAGGTTGACATATCGAACTCACTGACATTATAAACCGCATAACGCTCACCAGCCTCACGAACCAGACGGACACTCTTTTTGTGAGCCTCACTGGTAAATCCACCAGCATATTTTATCAATGTGGCAACACTCTCGTCCTTACGCATCTCGTAGAACATCGGACGCTTAACATTACCGGTGATACCTACCAAAGCTTGATACGGCTCTACCTGGATCACGTCATTATCCTGCAAACGGATATTTCCTGCCAAACGACCATTAAGGATATAATCGTAAAGGTCGACAACAGTAACCAGACGACCATTGCGGTATACCTTGATATTACGCAGGGTACCAAGACTGCTGGTACCACCTGCACGATAGAGTGCATAGAATACATTAGCAAAAGCACTCAGATGATAAGTACCTGGGGCTCGAACCTCACCCATGATATTAACCTGTATGGTACGAGTGTTACCAACCGTCACTTTAAGGTTGCTACTCTGATAACGGGAACCAATGGTAGAACGCAGTTTACTTTGGGCACCTGCCACACTCAGTCCGCTAAGATAGATAGGACCATAGCCTGCAACCGTGATTGTTCCCTCAGGAGAGATAGTGTGTATCAGCGTATGCTGTGAAGCACCATAGATGTCAACAACCACCTGATCGCCAGGGCCCAACACATAAGAATCAGGAATGGGCATATTGACGTTAGGCTGGAAATTAGGATTAGCCTGACTGAAAATGTTACGGCCAAACACCTGCTTGCCATTGGCATCAGGAGCTTTACCCTGAGTGGCTTGAACATCATTCTCAACAGCCTGCACCTCAGAGGCAGCATCATGCTCTACTGTACCAGTAGTTCCAACACGAGCTGTCGTGACTTCCTGAGATGTTGCGCCGTCGCTGTTACCTTGCATTCTCTCAGCTGCCATGGTTACTGCACCATCAGCCGCTGCCGACAAGCCACGGGACGAAATCTGTTTGTCATACTGATTACGCAAACGACGAATCTGGTCAATCCTAACACCTTTTTGCATTAGTTTGGTAACAATCTGAGCCTGTGACGTTCCTGCCTTTGTCTCAGAGGCAATAAAACCTATCACCTGCTGGTCACTCATACCTTGGGCAGAAATACCCAAAGACATCGTTAAACAAAGTGTTGTTGCTAATAAAAATCTTTTCATCATTAATATGTTATTTTTTTACTATATCACATAAACGGCTACAAAGGTACAACAAATTGACGAGATACACAAACTTTTTTTCTTTTTTTATAAAAAGAGCCATCGTCCGACTTGGGACGATGGCCAAACAATTCTTTTCTTTAAAACTACAAAATTATTTCAAACCACGATTGTGGAGCGTGACGTTGAGTAGCATCACATACTTACGATACTGATCCTTGTTCAGGATGTAGTCCATCCATGCCAAGTCCTTCTTGATGGCCTTTTCCATCATCAGCTGACGCTCCTCGTCATTCATCTGTGCAGCAAACAGCAACTCTGATGTGAAGGTCTTGTGAATCTCCATGAAGCCCTCAACCTGATCTTTAGAAAGATTCAAGGCCTGGCAAAGCTTCGTCACATTGACGGTTTTCATGTTGTATGCCTCAGCCTTGTTGAGGTTGGCTGCTGTCTCATTCTCTGCAAATGTCATAGTCATGCTCATCAGAGCGACCATTGTCAAAACAATCTTTTTCATTTTCGTTACCCTTTCTTAATTTTAATTAATACTAAAGTTATCCTGTTAAATCAACAGCTCTCTCGCTGATTGACGGTGCAAAGATACGGCGATTTTTTCTATCCGACAAGTATTTTTGCAGAATTGTGTGCGCGAACAACCCTTTTCTTGACAGACGTCAACATATCTCGAAAAACGTTGACAAAGGTCAATTCTGTGTGTTTTTCACTCGTTTTTTTGGTAGTTTACGGGCTTTTTATTACTTTTGCATGCGAAATAAGAAAACCGTAAAGAAAATATGGAGAAAAAGAATCAATACATGGAAGTGGCCTACCAGCTGTTTGTAGACGGAGAGAATGGCCAGGAGATGACGGAAGAGGCCACCAAGGAGCGCCCTTTCCAGTTTATTACAGGTTTCGGAGTAGCCCTCGACGCCTTCGAACAGCAGGTTGCTGGTTTGCAGAAAGGTGACAGTTTTGACTTCACCATTACCCACGATCAGGCTTATGGCGACTACAGGGACGACTTGGTACTCGATTTGGAGCGCGAAGTATTCAGCATCAATGGTCATTTCGACCACGAGCACATCTACGAGGATGCTATCGTTCCTCTTCAGAACGAGGAAGGAAACCGTTTCTACGGCCGTATTGTCGAGGTGGGGGAAGAGAAGGTGAAGGTTGACCTGAACCATCCGCTGGCAGGCGAAGACCTGACCTTCAAGGGTACAATCGTCGAGAATCGCGAAGCCACAGCAAAAGAGATTGAACATCTTGTAGCTCACATGGCTGGTGGCTGTGGTTGCAGCTGTGACGATTGCAATGGTGGCTGTGAGCATGAACACTGCAATCACGAACATCACGAGCACCATGATGGCTGCGGATGCGGTCATTGCCATTAACATGAACACCTTCGGACAATTATTCAGACTGACCACCTTTGGCGAGAGTCATGGTGAGGCCATTGGCGGTGTTGTCGACGGGATGCCAGCAGGTATCCCTATCGATGTTGACTTCATCCAGCAGGAACTGGCGCGTCGCCGCCCTGGACAGAGCCATATCACCACCAGTCGTCAGGAACAGGACCAGGTGGAACTGCTCAGTGGTGTGTTTGAAGGTAAGTCGACAGGATGTCCTATTGGCTTCATGGTCAGAAACACCAATCAGCATTCTAACGATTACGACAACATGCGCGACCTCTACCGTCCGTCGCATGCCGACTATACTTACTCTTTTAAATATGGAACGCGCGACCATCGTGGCGGAGGACGTTCCTCAGCTCGCATCACCATCAGCCGCTGTGTGGCTGGAGCGTTGGCCAAACTGGCTCTGCGCCAATTGGGCATACGCATTTTTGCCTACACCTCACAGGTAGGAAACATTGCTCTCGAGGGCAACTACACACAATACGACCTGAATCAGATCGAGAGCAACATTGTCCGTTGTCCGGATGCCACAAAGGCCGAACAGATGATTCGTCTCATTGAGGAAGTAAAGGCTGACGGCGACACCATCGGTGGCGTCATCACAGGTGTCATTCAGGGCTGTCCTCCGGGATTGGGTTCACCAGAGTTCGGCAAGCTGCATGCTCAGCTGGGCGCTGCTATGCTCAGCATCAATGCCGTCAAGGGGTTCGAATACGGAGAGGGATTTGCCGGTGTCACTCAGCGCGGTTCCGAACAAAACGACATCTTCACCATGGGTCCTGATGGCGTCGTGACCACCAAGACCAATCATAGCGGAGGCATCCAGGGAGGTATCTCAAACGGTCAGGACATCTATTTTCGCGTTGCTTTCAAACCTGTTGCCACCCTACTTCGTGAACAACCGACGATTGACATAGATGGCAACGAGACCATATTGAAGGCTCGCGGACGTCACGATCCTTGCGTGCTTCCAAGAGCCGTTCCAGTGGTCGAAACAATGGCTGCAATGGTCATATTAGACCAATTTTTATTACAAAAAACGACGAAAATGTAGTTTTTTAGGATAAAAATACAAAAAAAAACGCAAAAAACATTGTGATTTAAAACTTTTATACTATCTTTGCACACAGCTATCGGTGGTTTGTGAAAATCGCGATGAGCATTAGTTAAGTCTAGTTTAGTTTTTGTGTTGGTTAAGGGCGACCAAATTTGGCCGCCCTTAAATTATGTTTTTTTGATAGAATTACTGATTGTTATGTCGTCACTCCAAGCATCCGATAATCTCATGAACATCCTTACATCCATGTTCGTCAAGCCAATCGTTGATACCATCCCTCACCTTTATGGTCACCGCAGGATCCAGGAAGTTGGCAGTACCAATCTCAATAGCCGTAGCACCAGCCATCAGAAATCCAATGGCATCCTTCGCTGTTGAGATGCCTCCCAAGCCCACCACAGGTATCTTCACGGCCTTTGCCACCTGATACACCATACGCAGGGCAACGGGCTTCACAGCAGGGCCAGACAGACCGCCAGTGCCTATTGACAGTACCTTTTTGCGTCGTTCTATGTCGATAGCCATACCCATCAGCGTATTGATGAGCGACACGCTGTCAGCACCCTCAGCCTCTACGGCACGGGCAATCTCAGCAATATCCGTCACATTGGGTGACAGCTTGACTATCAGCGTCTTATGATAGGCCTGACGTACGGCCTTGACCACGCTCGAAGCTCCCTGACACGTCACGCCAAAGGCCATACCGCCGTCTTTTACGTTTGGACACGAGATATTCAGTTCGATGGCTGGGATATTTTCCAATGCATCAATACGTGCGGCACATTCCGCATAATCCTCAGGCGACGAACCACTGACGTTGACTATCATATTCGTATCGATATCCTTAATCTGCGGATAGATATGCTCACAGAAGTATTCCACGCCCTTGTTCTGCAGTCCCACGCAGTTCAGCATACCACTGGCAGTCTCTGCCATACGCGGATAGTCATTACCCTCACGAGGTTTCAGCGTAGTACCTTTCACGATGATGCCACCCAAACCACCAAGGTCTATAAAGTCCTCAAACTCAAGGCCATAGCCAAATGTACCACTGGCCGTCATCACTGGGTTCTTCAGTGCCAGCGCACCTATATTGACTCTTAAATCTGCCATAACAAACGTTTTGTGTTAAATACCGGTCCTTCCTTGCACACACACAGGTTACCCTCTGTCGTCTTCTCAACGCAACACAGACAGGCACCCAATCCGCAAGCCATCATGTTCTCCAGCGAGGCCTCACACTCGATGTCCTTTTCCTTTGCATAACGCGCCACAGCCTTCATCATCGGCGTTGGACCGCAGGTGAATATCTTGTCGAACGACTCGGCAAGCACACTATGGTTGGTCACAAAACCCTGTTCACCCATCGTACCGTCCTCTGTCGTTATACACACGCGCCC
This sequence comes from uncultured Prevotellaceae bacterium, assembly GCA_900318555.1. Lineage (GTDB taxonomy): Bacteria > Bacteroidota > Bacteroidia > Bacteroidales > Bacteroidaceae > Prevotella. The sequence goes on from ONKX01000021.1 coordinate 13,563, forward strand.
GTACTTATTAAAGAAATCTAACTCAAGCACGTCCTTCGCACTGCGACCACCCAACAGGAAGGTTACCTCAGCACCCTGCTGTTTGAGTTCAGCACCCAAATAAAGCAATGGGGCCACGCCTACACCACCACCAACGAGCAAGGCCTTGTGCAAAGCGGTTTTCCCGTCTTGTAAGGGTTCGCGAGTTCCCCCGCTTTGAATGCTAAACCCATTGCCCAAAGGCAATACGCAGTTCAGCTTATCGCCAGCCTGAAGGCGTCCCAACTGACGGGTACCTTCTCCGATCATGGCAACCATCAGCCAAAACTCGTTTTTCGTTCTGTCTACAAAGTTAATGGAGATAGGGCGACGCAGGAATGTTGCAGGCGAACCGTCCACGCGGAGCTCCACAAACTGTCCTGGCAGCATTTCCGGCAGTGGTTCCACGTCCGTCACTCTTATCAGGACGTGCTTTTCGCTCAGCCGTTCTACACTGTTTACCGTTAAGTCAAGGATATATTTCTTCATAACGGGGGGCAAATTTACAAAAAAATAATTGAAAGCCCAAATATATTAAGGTAAAGTTATTTTTTGGCCGGAACAAACGTCTCATAAGTCTGATCGTCGTAATAAACGCGGATTTCAGTAACTTTTCGAGGCGTTTTGTCAACTATTTTGATTTGTTCAGGAACAATTTCCGGGTGTGTACTTTTTACACTCTGCGAATAAGGCGTCGTTGAAACCGGATTTTGCGGCATCTGGAAAACACCAGGAGCAGGGGAGTCGAAATTGATCATCTGTTCCTGACCCTGAATTTGTCCCTCCAACATACCCTGATCTGAGCCTTCAGGGTGGGTGAGGTACATCTCTCCGACACCATAAAGTAACCACTCGATACTGATGTCAGGAATTTTCGTTTTGATGGAATCAATGATGTTAAGGGTAGGGCGTGTGCGTCCATTGAAAATACTGCTAAGGGTAGCAGGGGACTGTTGGAGGAAATCTGCGAACACCTGTTGGGTCATGTGTTGGTCCTCCATAATGAGTCGAATTCTGTCTTTTGTTTCCATTTGAGTCTAAAATAGGGGCAAAAAGCCTGTTTTTTTTTCAGTTTACAAAGGTAAAACATTTTTTTGAATTATGCAAGAAATCTAAAGAGAATTTGTATTTCTTAACTTTGGGTTTTTAGTTTTGAATTCTAAATTCTAAAGTATAAATAATGCTAAAAAATCTTTAGAATTACAAAGCCAAATTTACATGCATAAATCGCTACAAATCTTTAGTTTAGGGATTGAATAATAAATAACTGGTTCTAAAATAGATAATTACAGCATAAATATCATAAATTGGTTTATATGCAGCTATCCGAAGTCATAAAGTAGTGCAAATTGCGTGCTTTACTTATAACTTTCTAATTAATTCTTTGTTTTATAACGAGTTATGAACACTATAGATGTGGTGTATAAAAATGAATATAGAATTCCAAATCACAAAATTCGAATTTGTATATTTGAATTCAATATCTTGATTTGGATTTGCAAATTATTAAATTTAGGACTAAATTTGTAAATGTCATCAGATTTCTGTAACCATTTTATTTCCTAAATCAACAAATCGAAATACTAAAATTTATTAAACGCAAATTTCGATTGTCAAGAATGGGCGAAATTTTTCATTTTGAGCGAATTCTGAACCAACGGGCGAAAAGCAGAAAATTCGCGAAATATGAGAGCTTATTTTTCAGCAAAACGCCAGTGGGAATCGGCATTTGAGGCCAAAAAATCATGTCTGAAGAAAAAGATATTCTAGAAAAAAATGGCCCCCAAACAGGGTCATTTTTAGTGAAGTATAAAGAAAATTAACTCTTTCATGAGGTCTCCAGGACCCGTATTTGGGTTGTCCAGACCCTTACTTTTGGCATCCATTTCACGTAGTTTACCAATAATCTGTAGCACCTTCATGGCGGAGTAGTTTTTCATGCCTGTGACATACTCACGTGCCGCCCAAGGACTTCGCAATTCCAACCACTCTGCCAATGCCTCCTGACTGTTCTTTTGGGGGCAATAGTGAGCAATCATCAGATTTTGGAAGTAAGAAAAGAGCAACGGGAGAAAAGCATAGATGCTACCTGCCTTCGGATTTTCGTCAAAATATTTGATAATCAGGTTTGCTTTGTATACATTGCGGTTGACAATGGCATCTCGCAACTCAAAACCATTAAAGTCCTTGCTCACCCCTATTTGGTCCTCAACAACCTGCGGAGTGACCCGTTTGTTCTCCTCAGGCAATCCGAGAAGCACTTTGTCGAGCTCGCTGGTCAGACGCGTAAGGTCAGAACCAATGGAATCAGCTATCAGCTGGGTAGATTTCGCATCAATAGACGCTCCTTTAGCCTTCAGATAGCCTTCGATAAAGGGTGGAAGGTCCCGTTCCTTGAGTTTTGCACTCTCAAACAGCACTCCTGCGTCGCGAATAGCCTTCACATACGCCTGTTTTCGCCCGTCAATCTTGCCGTTTTTGTGGCACATCACCAAGATTGTCGATGCCATAGGCTGTTTCAGATACTTCTCCAACGCCTCCGTATTCTTGATATTCTGGGCCTCTTTGACAATAACCACCTGATACTGGGCCATCATCGGATAGCGCCGTGCAGCGTCGGCCACCTGCGAAGCATTGACGTCAGAGCCGAATAGGACAGTCTGATTGAAGTCCCTTTCCTCGGGCTGTAACACGTTTTCGGCTATCCAGTCGCTGATTTTATCAATATAATACGGCTCGTCGCCCATCAGATAATAGACGGGCTTAAACTGGCGAGCCTTCAACTCGCTCATCACGCTGTCGTATGTCACTGCTGCTTGAGCCATGCTGCAAAAGTACTAAAAAACCGCGAAATACACGAATTATACGCACGAAATTTTGCTTTTTTGCCCACTTATTTGTATATTTGCAGTCGATATGAACGAACTAAACCTGCCAACATACGACGTCAAAGTGCGTGGAACGCGCGAAAAGCCCGAAATATTCGACTTTCTACGCAGGCGTTATGTGGCGCTGACTCCAGAGGAGTGGGTGCGTCAGCATTTCACCCACTGGCTGGTAGAGCACAAAGGCTTCCCCAAAGGCCTCCTGGGCAACGAAATAGCCCTGAAATGCGGCGAAAAGACATTGCGTTGCGACTCTATATTATATAATAAGGACGCACAGCCTCAGATGATTATAGAATACAAAGCACCCACCGTGTCAGTGACACAGCGGGTGTTCAATCAGATATCGGTCTATAATCTGCTGCTCCACGTGGACTATCTGGTCGTGTCAAACGGCATACAGCACTATTGCTGCAAGATGGACTACGAAAACCAGACGTACCGCTTTCTGGACAATATACCAGACTACGAAGCGCTAACCGCTAACCCATAACCGCTAACCGTTAACCTATAACCGCTAACCAACAGCCAATAGCCAACAGCCAATAGCCATCAATCCTCTGCCTCTGGAACTTCAGGAGCATCAATCTCAGGGTCAGCCTTCTTCACCGTGCGGCGGATAGAGCGCTTGCGGGTCTTCTTCTCCTCCTGACCTGTAATCTTGTCAATCTTGACACCAGCCAGTTCCGGATCGATGAGAATACGGCCACAGTACTCACACACAATGACCTTCTTGTGCATCTTGATATCAAGCTGGCGCTGGGGCGGAATCTTATTGAAGCAACCACCACAGGCGTCACGCTGCACGTAAACGATTCCCAGACCGTTACGGGCATTCTTACGGATACGCTTGAACGACGTGAGCAGACGCGGCTCAATCTTCGCCTCCAGGTCCTTCACCTTAGCCTTCAGCTTCTCCTCCTCGGCACGGGTCTCTTCCATAATCTCGTCGAGCTCGCCCTTCTTGATATCCAGGTCCTGACGACGGTCGTCGATAATCTCCTGATTCTGAGCCAGTTCCTGCTTCTTCTCCTCTATGCGGGCAGCGGCCTCCTTGATCTTCTTGTTGCAGAGCTCAATCTCCAGCGTCTGATACTCAATCTCCTTCGACAGCGTGTCGTACTCACGATTGTTCTTCACATCGTTCAGCTGAGCCTTATAACGCTCCACGCTGGCCTTAGCGGTCTCAATCTCGCCCTTCTTCAGGGTCACTGCCTGCTCAAATTCAGCAATATCGGCATTGATCTTGTCCATACGCGTAGTGAGTCCCTCGATTTCATCTTCAAGGTCCTGTACTTCCAGAGGCAGTTCGCCTCGCAATGCACGCTTCTCGTCGATTCCAGAGAGTGTGGTCTGCAGCTGAAAGAGGGTCTTCAGACGCTCTTCAACCGGCATGTCCATTGGGTCTTTCTTTGCCATAATTCTTTTCTTTTTGTTATTACGTTATTTCGTTATTATGATTTTAAAAATAATAGATGGGGTTCATGCTGGTGTCGGCAACAACAGTCTTGACGCCCGGGCACTCGCGCTGAATGATGTCACGGAAGATTTCTGCCGTAAACTGCTCACTCTGGTAATGGCCAATGACGCAAATCTGAATCTGCTGCTCGTGGCCGAAATACTGGTGATAGTGCATCTCACCCGTGATGAAGGCGTCAGCACCCTCGCCCATCGCCTCAGGCAACAGGAAGTCGCCGGCACCGCCGCAGATGGCCACCTTACGAATGGGACGCTCCAACAGTTCGTTACACATGGCACACTCGACGCGGAACTGTTTTTTGACAAGTTCTACAAACGCCCGTGCGTCCATTTCCGAGGGCAAGTCCCCTACTACACCACTGCCAGCTTCCAAACCGTCTATCGACTTCTGTGCGAAGAACTTACAGCCCTCCAGCCCCAGCCGTTCAGCTATCTTCCAGTTCACCCCGTCCAACGCATTATCCATATTGGTATGCATCGATACGATGACCACGTCGTGCTTGATGGCCTTGATGACACAGCGCTGCACATAGTCGGCACCGCTGATTTGCTTCAGGCCACGAAACAGCAACGGATGGTGACTCACGATGAGGTTACACCCCTTCGCTATCGCCTCGTCGACAATCTTTTCGTTGACGTCCAGACACAATAATGCCCCTGAAACCTCCGCCTCCGTCAGTCCCAATTGCAGGCCAGCATTGTCCCAGCTTTCCTGCAAGGGCAGAGGCGCGAACTTTTCAAGGGCGCTCAGCACTTGCTTTATTTTCACGCTTCTAATATTAATTCAGACTGCAAAGATACGAATTTTACATTGAACATTGAACATTGAACATTGAACATTATTTTTTTTTAACTTAATATTCGCATCAACGGTCAATGTCCAATATCACGTGAACCACTCCTCGCCGCGACGCTCGTGACAATACGAACTACCGTCGAAACAATGTGTGCAGACACGTTCTTTCGGCAGTCCTATCGACTCTATCAAGTCCTCGATGGTGGCAAACTTCACACTCGTCAGTCCCAAACGACGCGCTATCTCGCCGACCATTCGCTGGTATTCTGGCGTACCCGTCTTGGCATACTTGTCGAGGTTCTTCTTGTCGTCGCCCTCGAAATCCTTGATGATGCGACGCGTAATAAGCTCCATATCGCTCTTCGACGACGTGAAGCCGATGAACGGACAGCCATAGACCAATGGTGGGCACGAAATGCGCACATGCACCTCCTTGGCGCCATTGTCGAAGAACGTGCGGACATTATCCCTCAACTGCGTGCCACGCACGATAGAGTCGTCGCAGAACACGATACGCTGGTCCTTCAGAATGGCCGGATTGGGAATCAGTTTCATCTTTGCCACCAAGTCACGACGGTTCTGGTTGCCAGGGGTAAACGAACGCGGCCATGTAGGCGTATATTTCAGCACAGCACGCTTGTAGGGCACCTGCTTGCCGTGCGAATAGCCCAAGGCCATTCCTACACCCGAATCGGGGATGCCGCATACCAGGTCCGGCTCGCAGTCGTGGTCTTTCTCACCCATCAGCCTGCCATTCTTCTCGCGCACATACTCCGTATTGATGCCCTCGTAGTCGCTGGCAGGGAAACCGTAGTAAACCCACAGGAACGAGCAAATCTGACAACGTGTAAAGGGCTTCTGCAACACTTGGATGCCGTCGGCTCTCAGACGGACAATCTCGCCAGGGCCCAAGTCGCGAACGACCTTGTAATCCAGGTTCGGAAAACTCGTCGTCTCGCTCGAAACGGCGTAGGCCTGCAGAAATTCGTCCGTGCCGATGGGTGTCAGCCGGTGCACCTGCTTCTGTCCTATCACGATGGGCGTACGTCCCAGGAAGTCGCGTGCGGCAATGATGCCGTCCTCCGTCAGAATGAGCATCGAACACGAACCGTCAATCTTCTGGTAAACCTTGTTGATACCCTCTTCAAACGTGTCGCCCATATTGATGAGCAGGGCCACCAGCTCCGTCTGATTGATGTTGTTGGCCGACATCTCGCTCAGGTGCATACGCTGTTTCAGCAGTTCCTCGGCTATCTCGCGCTGGTTGTTGATTTTGGCCACCGTCACCACTGCGTAGCGTCCCAGATGGGAATTGACGATGATGGGCTGAGGGTCGGTGTCGCTGATGACGCCTATGCCCTGATGGCCCTTAAACGAGTCCAGTTCGTCCTCGAAGCGCGAACGGAAATAGTCACGTTCCAACGAGTGGATAGAACGGTGGAAACCGCTCTTCTCGTCGAAAGTCACCAGTCCGGCGCGTTTTGTACCTAAGTGCGAGTTATAGTCTGTTCCGTAAAACAAATCGTTTACGCAATCCTGTTTTGCGATTGTGCCAAAAAAGCCACCCATACGTTCTTTTTACCTTTTTTATATTACAAAAAATGCTCTTTTAGGCCTGCAAAATTACAAAAACTATGGCAAAACGCAAAACGAATGCCCAGTTTTTTCTGCCAACACCGCAAAAAATTTAATCTATGACAATTCTCAAGTCATTTCAGCACCTGCGTAATATTCTGTTCGCGGTGACAGATGCGCACCTCAATACCGAACTTCTCGTGGATATGCTCGGCCAGATGCTGCGCGCTATATACCGAACGGTGCTGACCGCCCGTACAGCCAAACGAGAACATCAGCGACGTAAAGCCACGTTGGATATAGCGCCTCACATGGGCGTCAGCCAGTTTATAGACGCTGTCCAGGAATGTCAGTATCTCTCCGTCGTCCTCCAGGAATCGGATGACCGGCTCGTCCAGTCCCGTCAGTTGCTTATACGGCTCGTAACGGCCCGGATTGTGCGTCGAACGGCAGTCGAACACGTAACCGCCGCCGTTGCCGCTCTCGTCCTCGGGAATGCCGTTGCCATACGAGAAACTGAACACGCGGACCACCAGCGGACCCTGTGCATCGTACTTCGAGAATGTTGCCGGACCGTCCTGCGGATGGGGCTTGTAGGGGTTCTTATCCGTCGTCTTATAGCCGTCCGCACGCGCTGCCGTCACCAGCACCTGCTGGAATTTCGGCAGTTCTGTCAGTTGCTGCAGGATATCAATCAGATACGGATACGGGAAATTCCTCTCGCCCAGCAGTTCTTTCATGTTCTGGATAGCGGGCGGTATCGACTCTATGAAGTGGCTCTTGCGCTCGAAATAGCCGCGGAATCCGTAGGCTCCCAACACCTGCAACTGGCGGAACAGCACAAACAGCGACAGCCGGTCCACAAAATGGTGGGGCGACGGCACCTCCGTATATTGCTTCAGCGCATTGTAGTATTCATACACCATTTCGCGACGCACCTTATAGGGATATTTCGCTGATGCCTGCCACAGGAATGATGCCAGGTCGTAATAGTACGGACCCTTTCTACCGCCTTGGAAATCAATGAAATAGGGATTACCCTCTGCGTCGAGCATCACGTTGCGCGCCTGGAAGTCGCGATACAGGAAACACGGCTCGTCGTCAGCCGTCGTCAGGTCCTTTGCCAACAGTCGGAAGTCGGCCTCCAGCTTCAGTTCATGGAAGTCCAGCTCGGTAGCCTTCAGGAAACAATACTTGAAATAGTTCAGGTCAAACAACACCGAATCGGTGTCGAAAGCCGGCTGGGGATAGCAGTTCGAAAAGTCCAGCTCACGAAAGCCACGCAACTGGATGTTCGGCAGTTCGCGAATGGTTCTTCGCAACAGTTCCTGCTCCTTCAGCGTATAACGCCCGCCAGCCTCGCGACCGCCGCGAATGGCGTCAAACAGCGACATCGAGCCCAAGTCCGTCTGGATGTAGCGCAACTCGTCCTGACTCACGGCCAGTATCTCCGGCACGGGAAGTTTCCGCTTCATAAAGTGCTGTGCCAGATACACGAAAGCATGATTCTCGTCGCGACTGGTACCTATGCACCCCACCACCGTCTCGCCCGTCTGCGACGTCATCCGGTAGTATTCACGGTTGCTGCCCCCCGCAGTCAGCTTCTCCACCTGCTGAGGTTCCGCCCCACTCCATTCCTTGTATAGTTCTATTAACTTCTTCATCTCCGAAGTGTATTGTTTCTTTCCGCCTACAAAGGTACAAATTAAAAACGAACCCACCAAACGTTGAGCCCGATTTTTTATAAGGTCTGATGCCTGATGTCTGAAAAATATTCGTCAGATTCGTTGGAGGAACGGGGACCAGTCCCTAGTGTTCTTCAACTGTCGATAATATTCGCGCGTCATGTCACCCAGACGGGCCGGCAGCACCATATATGCTTAGTGAATGTCGGATTTAAAATTTGGAGGATTTTGCTGTGATTATAACAGCTTTGAGGAAAGGAGCAAAAGTGTTTCTTCATTGCAATAATACTGGAAACACTTTGTCACAAAGGGCGTGACACATTGTTACCAATAGGGTTACAAAGTGTAACGATATAAGATGTTGGAGCGTAACTGATTGAAATTCAAGTAGAAAGCAACATATCAATCAATAAAAGAGGAATTATATACGACAAAGATGAATAGTGGATGAATGGTTAATGGCAACTATTCATTATGTAATTGATTGACTATTAGAAGGTTATCCGCAAAAATGAATGGATGAATAGTAAAATGTAAAATTCTGGCGCAGATGAAAACTTCCGTGGGAGCCTGATGCATGCTTAGCCGAAAAATGGTGCATATATGATACATGAAGAAATATTTTTCGTACCTTTGCACCATGGAACAGCAAACATCAGGTATAGATCGAGATTTTATCGGAAGGAATCCGTGAGGAGTTTGATTTCGATTTGTGGGCTAATGCGCTCGTACAATATATTATATACGGCGTCGAGGATGGGCATGTTGACGTGGCAGTGGCGGTTGATTTCCTTCATACACTTAGTGCCGAAATAGCCCTCGGCAATCATCTCCATCTCAATCTGGGCACTCTTAACGCTGTAGCCCTTGCCAATCATGGTACCGAAGGTGCGGTTGCGCGAGAAATTGGAGTAGCCCGTGACGAGGAGGTCGCCCATATAGACGCTGTCGGCAATGTTGCGCTCGACGGGATTGATGACGGTCAGGAATCGCGCCATCTCCTGCACGGCATTGGCCATGAGGACTGCCTGGAAGTTGTCGCCGAACTTCAGACCGTTGCAGATGCCGGCAGCAATGGCATAGACATTCTTCAGCACGGAGCTGTATTCGATGCCGATGACGTCGGCCGAGGTCTTGGTCTTGATGAACGGACTGCTGAGGATATCGGCAAAAGCCTGTGCCTTGTCGCGGTCGGCACAACCGATGGTGAGGTAGCTGAGGCGTTCCAGAGCCACCTCCTCGGCATGTGAGGGACCACCGATGCAGGCGAGATTCTCGTAGGGCACGTCGTACACCTGATGGAAATATTCCGAACAGACGAGGTTTTCGTCGGGCACGATACCCTTGATGGCCGTGACGATGTATTTGTCGCGCAGCCGGACCTTCAGTTTCTTGAGGTGGCTCTTGAGGTATGGCGACGGTGTGACGAACACCAGCGTGTCGTACTGCTCGGCAATCTTGTTGAGGTCGCTGGAGAAGAATATCTCGTCGGTATCGAATCGTACGCTCTGCAGGTAGGCGGGGTTGTGGCCCAGGCGCTGGAAGTCCTCAATGCGGTCGTCGCGACGCATATACCACCCGATGTGGTGAGTCTTGCCCACCACTATCTTGGCTATGGCCGTTGCCCACGAGCCGCCACCGATAATCGCTATTCTACCACAGTCGTACATTGAACGTTGAACATTGAACGTTGAACATTAGGCTTGCGCCTTTTCAATCCAAGCTGCGACTTCGTCGACGCTGGGTTTTGGGAGGTCGAGCTTGTATTTCTTGAAGATGTCACCGAGCTTCTGCTGGAGGCCCTGGGGCTTCTCAGTTGCGATGTTCTGGACGAGGTTGAAGCCAGCCTTGCGGAGTACTGGAACGAGGTCCTCGGGGACACCAATCTCGGCCCACTCAGCGGGAGTCGACTGAGGAATCTTCTTCTCAGGCTTCATCTGCGGGAACAGCATCACCTCGCCAATAGCGAACTTACCAGTCATCAGCATGACCAAGCGGTCGATACCGATACCGATACCGAAGGTAGGAGGCATACCATACTGCAGCGCGCGCAGGAAATCGTGGTCGATGATCATCGCCTCGTCGTCACCCTTGTCGGCAAGACGCATCTGCTCGATGAAACGCTCCTCCTGATCGATAGGATCGTTGAGCTCAGAATATGCGTTAGCCAACTCCTTACCATTGACCATCAGCTCGAAACGCTCGGTGAGGCCGGGCTTAGAGCGGTGCATCTTGGTCAGTGGCGACATCTCAACAGGATAGTCGGTAATGAAGGTGGGCTGGATGAAAGTGCCCTCGCAGAACTCACCAAAGAGCTCGTCGATGAGCTTGCCCTTACCCATGGTCTCATCAACGTCCATGCCCTTAGAGAGGCAGAACTGACGAATCTCGTCCTCCGTCTTGCCATCGCAGTCGAAACCGGTCTTCTCCTTGATAGCATCGAGGATTGGCAGGCGACGGAACGGAGCCTTGAATGAGATGATGTTGCCATCGATTTCCACCTCGGGCTTGCCATTGACGGCTGTACAGATCTCCTCGAGCATTTTCTCGGTGAAGTCCATACCCCACAGCAGGTCCTTATAGCTCACGTAGAGCTCCATGCAGGTGAACTCAGGGTTGTGAGTCTTGTCCATACCCTCGTTGCGGAAGTTCTTGCCCATCTCGTAAACACCCTCGAAGCCACCCACGATAAGGCGTTTCAGATACAGCTCTGTGGCGATACGCATGTACATATCCTGATTGAGCGCATTGAAGTGGGTGATGAACGGGCGGGCTGATGCACCACCTGCGATGCTCTGCAGGATAGGAGTATCAACCTCGGTATATCCGGCATTGTCGAGAATGCTACGCATGGTACGGATAATCGTGGCACGCTTCAGGAAGGTATCCTTGACGCCCTCGTTGACCACCAGGTCGACATAACGCTGGCGATAGCGCAACTCGGGATCGTCGAACTTATCGTAGGCCACACCATCCTTATATTTCACGATAGGCAATGGCTTGAGGGCCTTTGACAGCAGCGTCAGCTCCTTGCAATGGACGCTGATTTCGCCCGTCTGCGTGCGGAACACAAAGCCCTTGATGCCAATGAAGTCGCCAATGTCGAGCAACTTCTTGAATACGGTATTGTATAACTCCTTGTCGTCGCCAGGGCAGAGGTCATCACGTGTGATATAGACCTGAATACGACCCTTGGAGTCCTGTAATTCAACAAAGGAAGCCTTGCCCATGACGCGACGGCCCATCATACGGCCTGCAATGCTCACCTCGCGGGGCTCGGCATCATCCTGAAAACTCTCTACAATCTCCGTAGAGAATGCGTTGGTAGGAAATTCTGCTGCGGGATAGGGATTGATACCCATCTCGCGCAACTGTTGCAGACTCTCACGTCTGCCGATTTCTTGTTCACTAAGTTCTAAAACGTTCATATCTTGTCAAATAATTATTCACAATGCGTCTGCAAAGATACGAAATAATTGATAATTGACCATTGACAATTGACAATTTTTTGCCTTTGACGTTAAATATTTGCTAAATTCTTGACAAAAATTTGGTGGTTTCAGAATTTTTTCTTACTTTTGTAGCATTAATAGCGAAACGGAAACTATGATACATGAAACCATCAAGACTCGCGTAGTAGGTGTTGACATACAGATTGACACCACCACCCTGGCTGTCATCGATGTGCGTGGAAACATCATTGCCAGAGAGAGCTTCACCACGGGAACGAATCCGAACATCGGCGATTTTGCGTCGATATTGAGCGAACGCGTGATGAGCATAGTAGAGCAGAACGGTGGTTACGAGAGCATCCGTTCGCTGGGCATCTGCTGTCCGAGTGCCAACTACATGACAGCATGTATCGAGAATGCCCCGAACCTGCCCTGGAAAGGTGTCGTGCCCTTGGCAGCAATGATGCGCGACAGGCTGGGACTGGCCGTAGCACTGGGCAATAACGCCTATGCCCGCGGCTTGGGCGAGCTGGCCTTCGGTGTGGCTCACGGCATGAAGGACTTCGTCCTGCTGACGATGGGCGGCGGTGTCGGCAGTTGCATCTTCATCAACGGTCAATACTACGCTGGCCATGACGGTTTTGCAGGCGAGATAGGCCATAGCATGGCCCGCCATGAGGGACGTCTCTGTGGTTGTGGCAATAAAGGCTGTCTGGAGATGTATTGTGCGCGAAAGGGTATCCGCATGACCGCTAAGGAGGTGATGGCCGAGAGCGACAAGCCCTCGAAGATGCGCCTGATAGAAGACCTGACAGTAGACCAGATTGTGGCTTTCTGCGATATGGGCGACGAACTGGCCATCGAGACGCTGCGTCGGACGGGTAATGTGCTGGGAGAAACGCTGGCAAACTATGCCACCACCATCAATCCTGAGGCATTTATCTTTACAGGCAGCGTGTCGCGCTGTGGCGACTGGCTGTTTGACCCTGCCTGGGAGAGTTTCAACGAACACATCTTCCATAACATCAAGGGTAAGGTGAAGTTCCTATTGTCGCAGTTTGACGAGCGGGAAGCTAACCTACTGGGAGCCAGCGTATTGGCATGGAACGTAAAGGAATACTCTCTATTTAAGTAATAACTGATTTAACTATACACTCAACGTTATCATTACCGCTATGAATGAAGAATTAAAAAGCAAGGTCATTGGAGTCGACATCAGTATTGAGCGTACAACGCTCGCCATCGTCGATATCCGCGGAAACATTTTGGCAGAAGACTATTTTGTGACTTCCGACTATCAGAACATTAACGAGTATGTGGCGGAACTTTCTGACCGCCTCTATATGCTGATGGAGAACAACGGAGGGTATGAGAAGATTCGTTCGATAGGAATCAGTGCACCCAGTTGCAGTTCGATAACAGGGTGTATCAGCAATGCTGCCAACCTGCCATGGAAGGGTGAGATTCCCTTGGCAGCACTGGTGCGCGACCGCATGGGAATGGCTGTTGCCGTAGGTAATGACGCCCATGTGTCGGCATTGGGAGAATATACCTACGGTTCTGCCCACGGACTGAAGGACTTTATGATTGTCAGTCTGGGCGTAGGTGTAGGTAGCTGTATCTTCTCGCAAGGCCGTGAGCACATAGGAACAGAAGGATATGCCGGTGAGTTCGGACACTGCTGTTTCGTTGACGGAGGACGCGAGTGCGGTTGTGGTAATCGTGGCTGTCTGGAAGCATACGTCGGTGCTAACGGCATCATACGAACAGCCAAGGACCTGATGCTGCAGTCGGATGAGCCGTCGTTGATGCGCGATATTGCAGAACTGTCGCCAAGAGCCATCTTCGAGTGTTGCGAGAAGGGTGACGCGATGGCCATTGAGACCTACCGCCAGACAGGTCATATGCTGGGCATCGGTTTGGCCAACTATGCCAGTCTGATTAATCCCCAGGCCATCATTCTGACGGGTGGTATCTCGCGTGCCGGCCAATATTTGCTGGACCCCACGCGTGAATCGTTTGAGGAACACGTATTCCCCAACATGCGCAACAAGGTAAGAATCGTGGTGTCGCGAATGGACAATCGCGAGCGCGACGTGCTGGGAGCAAGTGCCCTGGCGTGGGAAGTGCCAGAGTACTCGCTGTTTAAGTAAGGAGTTAACAACGTTAGAATAGTTAAGTTAACAAAGCTAATATTTGAAACTACTGCCTCCTACGAACTCACGCATGATGCTCGTGGGAGGTATTTCTTTGTCGCTCACGGGCAGGAAATAGTGGATGAATTTGAGCAGGCGGTGGGCCTCCGCATATTCAGGACAGTTTCTTTGTACTGACGAGAGGATAATCTCCGCATGGGTGCGCAGGACGGCAAATTCGATGTTCAGCGCCGAGTTGAACATAGCATCCGCGGTCTCCTGATAGGGGAATATCCATTTATCCTCTGCCTCACAGACGTTCTTCCACTGGGCAATGGTCTCACGTGCCGTATAGGCTCCCTTGTTGTAGTCGCGGATGATGCGACGAAGGAGGCGGTTGTCGCGGACGGGTATCCAGTTGTGGTCGTCGAGCGAGATGCTGGTAAGGGCAGAGATGTAGATCCGGTATTTCAGCGAGTCTTCGATATTCTGCGTCAGCTTGGGGTTCAGCGCATGGATACCTTCGATAATCAGCACCGTATCACCTGCCAGCTTCAGCTTTTTGCCGTTCCATTCGCGCTTGCCCGTGGTGAAGTTGTATTCCGGAACCTCCACACGCTCGCCTTTCATCAGCCTCGACAGGTGGTCCTCCAGCAGGGCATAGTCCACCGTCTCGATGTTGTCGAAGTCGTAGTCGCCATTGGGCAACTTGGGCGTATCCACGCGATTGACGAAATAGTCGTCGGTAGAGAACGACATCGGACGCAGGCCACAGGCCAGCAGTTGGATGGAGAGTCGCTTGCAGAACGTGGTCTTTCCTGATGACGACGGGCCAGTGATGAGCACCAGTCGAATGGGCTTCTCCTCTGCATGGAACCGGCGTTCGATGTCTTCTGCTATCTGCACGATCTTCTTTTCCTGCAGGGCTTCGCTGACCTGTATCAGTTCTGAGGCATGGCCTTTCAGGATGGCTTTGTTGACGTCACCTGCATTCGACAGGCGCATGATGATATCCCATTTCGTCTTCTCGCGGAACATCTCATACGTCTTGGGCATATCCACCTTCTCTGCCAGAACGGTAGGATTGTTCCAATCGGGCACACGCAGGAGCATGCCGTCGTGATAGGGCTCCAGTCCGAAGACCTTCAGATAGCCAGCACTGGGCACCAGAGGGCCGTAGTAGTAATCGGCAGTATCGCCCAGCATATAGTAGTCACTATATATCTGTCCGCTGGTTTCCAGCAGTTTTACTTTGTCGGAGAATCCCCGTTCGGCAAACACGCGGATAGCCTCTTCGTTGGTGGCCTCCGTGCGACGGAAAGGCATATCCAGATTCACGATTTCCTTCATCCGCTCGCAGATTTGCTCTATGTCGCCATCCGCCAGTCCTTCACTGTTCTTTTTCTTGAAGTTACAGTAATAGCCACGCGATATGGTGTGTTCGATGAATAGTTTCGAACCAGGGAAGATGTCCTGCGTGGCCTTGTAGAGCAGGAAACACAGGGAACGCACATAAACACGATGCCCACTGCCTTCGCGGGCATCCAGAAATTCCACGTCGCGATTCTGGTAGAGTCGGAACTTCAGACCCTCTGAGGCGTTATTCACTTTTGCTGACACCACGGGGTAAGGCAGCTTGATTTCGTCAGCGAACTCTTGGTATACATCCAATAGCGAACAGCCTTCTGGGAAAGCCTTCGTCACGTTGTTGTTCTTGCAGCGAATGTGTAGCATAGCAATCAATCGTTTTTAGTTGTTTGCAAAGATACGAAATTTAGTTCATAGTTCATGGTTCATGGTTCATAGTTTTTTGTTTTTTATAGTTAATATTATTTAAACAGCGGAACCTCCTTTACGCGTACATTATTATATTATATGGTTTGGTATGTTTGCAACTGAGTTGCGAAAGCTTTTTCCTACTTTTGCACCCAGAAATCAATCAAACGAAAGAATATGTGTAAAGAACATCATCATCACGAAGAAGCGTGCAGCTCTTGCGAGCACCATCATCATCATGAAGAAGAAGGACAGCGTGGAAAGCTGTTGAAAATCGTGCTGGCGGCAGTATTGCTGGCAGTAGCGGTCTACGTCGAACATACGTTTGCATTGCCAACTTGGCAATTGCTGTTGGTTTATCTCGTGCCTTACCTGCTAGTGGGTTGGGATACGCTGAAGGAAGCTGCAGAGGGATTGATGGAGGGCGAGGCCTTCAACGAAGACTTCCTGATGGCCGTTGCCACATTGGGAGCGCTGGGCATCGGTTTTCTGCCTGGTGCGGAGAACGAATTCCCTGAGGCAGTCTTCGTGATGCTGTTTTTCCAAGTGGGAGAGCTGTTTGAGGGCTATGCCGAAGGAAAGAGCCGCGAGAGCATTGCCCACCTGATGGATATTCGTCCGGATGTGGCACATGTAGAGGTGAGAGGCGAGAGGTCTGAGGTGAGAGACATTGCCCCAGAGGATGTGGCAGTGGGAGATATTATCCTTGTCCGCGTAGGCGAGAAGGTGCCTTTGGACGGTGTCGTCGTCGAGGGTAGCAGCCAGCTGAACACCGTAGCACTGACGGGTGAGACGATGCCTCGCAGCGTAGAGACTGACGACGAGGTGGTATCAGGTTGTGTCAATTTGTCAGGTGTGCTGCGCGTGCGTACTACCAAGAGTTTTGGGGAGAGCACTGTCTCGAAAATCATCCGTCTGGTAGAAGATGCGGGAGAGCACAAGTCGCAAAGCGAGACTTTCATCACCAAGTTTGCCCGTATCTATACGCCCATTGTCGTTGGTGCTGCCATTCTGCTGGCTGTCGTTCCCACATTGCTGGGCGGTGCCTTTGCCACGTGGCTGTACAGGGCGCTGATGTTCCTGGTGGTGTCGTGTCCCTGTGCACTGGTGCTCAGCGTACCCCTTACATTCTTTGCAGGTATCGGTGGCGCGTCACGTCGTGGTATTCTCATCAAAGGTGCAAACTATATGGATGTGTTGTCGAAAGTCGGCACGGTGGTGTTCGACAAGACGGGTACGCTGACGCACGGACAGTTTGCCGTAGAAGCCGTTCACCCTGACAGTTTAGATGAACACCAGCTGCTACATCTGGCCGCCCACGTAGAACACTTCACGACGCATCCCATTGGAGCTGCCCTGCGCGACGCATTCCCTGACGAGGCCACGGACGGATGTGAGGTGAGCGACATCGAAGAGATATCAGGAAAAGGTATCAAGGCGAAAGTGGGTGGAAAAATAGTCTCTGTAGGAAATACGAAGCTGATGGACGCCGTAGGTGCCCAATGGCATGACTGTTCGCATGTGGGAACGATTATCCACGTAGCTGTTGACGGACAGTATGCAGGCCATATCGTCATCAACGACAAGGTGAAGGAGGACAGCACAGAGGCTATAGCGGAACTCAAGGCTTTAGGCGTAAACCGTACGGTGATGCTGACGGGTGACCGCCGTGAGGTTGGAGCACGCGTGGCTGAGCAGTTAGGCTTGGATGAATGGTATGCAGAACTGTTGCCTGCTGACAAGGTGGAACATGTAGAGCGCCTGCTGACCCCTACTCCCTCACCTCTCACCTCTAACCTCTCACCTCTAACCTCTAACCTCGCATTTGTGGGTGACGGCATCAACGACGCCCCAGTGCTGGCACGTGCAGACGTCGGAATCGCGATGGGTGGATTGGGTAGCGATGCTGCCATCGAGGCCGCTGACGTGGTGTTGATGGATGACCATCCCTCGAAGGTGGCGCTGGCTATCCGTATTGCCAGACGTACGCTGGCGATAGCCCGTCAAAATGTGTGGCTGGCTATTAGCATCAAGGTGGCGGTGCTCGTATTGGCCGCTGTAGGACTGGCAACGATGTGGATGGCTGTTTTTGCGGATGTTGGTGTCACGGTGTTGGCAGTGTTGAACGCCATGAGGGCATTGAAATGTTAAAAAAACAATATCATTGTTGTACGTATCAGGAAAAAGTGTTACCTTTGCGGACAATAACATAAAATGATAGATAAAATGAAACCAACATTATTTCTTTTAGCAGCTGGGATGGGTAGCCGTTATGGTGGCCTGAAGCAGCTTGACGGTCTGGGCCCCAATGGCGAGACCATCATGGACTATAGTATCTACGACGCTATCCAGGCAGGTTTTGGTAAGATAGTATGGGTTATCCGCAAGGACTTTGAAGAGCAGTTCCGCACCCAAATCCTCTCGAAGTACGAGGGTAAGGTGCAGTGTGAGCTGTGTTTCCAAGCACTCGACGCACTGCCCGCAGGATTCTCTGTTCCTGAGGGGCGCCAGAAGCCTTGGGGCACAAACCATGCCGTGCTGATGGGTAAGGACATCATCAAGGAGCCGTTCTGCGTCATCAACTGTGACGACTTCTACGGTCGCGACTGTTTCATGCAGATTGGCAAATTCCTGAGCAACCTGCCCGAGGGTTCGAAGAACAAGTATGCCATGGTGGGCTTCCGCGTATGTAACACACTGAGTGAGAATGGTGCTGTGGCTCGTGGCGTTTGTGCTTACGACAATAATCGTCACCTGACGGATGTCGTTGAGCGTACGGAGATTCTGCGCAAGGACGGTACTATCCAGTTCAAGGACGAACAGGGCGAGTGGCAGGCTCTGGACGAGAATGCTCCCGTTTCGATGAATGTCTGGGGCTTCACTCCTGACTATTTCGAGTATAGCGAGGAGTATTTCAAGGAGTTCCTGAGTGATCCGAAGAACATGGAGAACCTGAAGGCTGAGTTCTTCATCCCTCTGATGGTCAACAAACTCATCACCGAAGGAACCGCAACGTGTGAGGTGCTCGATACGACCTCGAAGTGGTTTGGCGTGACCTATGCCGCTGACCGCGAAGAAACGGTGGCCCGCATCCAGCAGTTGGTTGACGAGGGTGTTTATCCCAATAAGTTGTTCTGAGCGAATGCTGAATCCGATAATCACAGACGGGGAGTGCAGCATGCTGCGCTCCCTCATTGATGAAGCAGAAACTATCGTGGTTTGTGCCCACCAGAACCCTGACGGTGACGCCATGGGTGCGATACTAGGGTGGTTTGCTGTCCTGCAACACTTTGGTAAGGAACCGCTGATGGTTGTTCCTGACCAATTTCCTGACTATCTGCAATGGTTGCCGAACACAGAGAAAATCGTACGCTATGACAAACGTAAGGATTATGTCGATACGGTATTGAAGATTGCGGACCTTGTGTTCTGTCTTGATTTCAACTGCCTGTCGCGCACTGATGAGATGGAGCAATCGCTGGCTTCGTCGCCTGCCAAGAAGGTGCTTATCGACCATCATCCCAATCCCGATGTCGATACGGTGTTGTGTGTTTCGCGCCCAGAGGCTTCGTCTGCCTGTGAACTGGTGTTCCGAATTGTTTGGCAGTTAGGAATCTTCGAACTGCTGAGCAAGCATTTCGCAGTACCCATCTATTGCGGTATGATGACTGACACTGGCGGATTTACGTACAACAGCAACGAACCGGATGTCTTCTTCATCATCAGTCAGCTGTTGACAAAACGCATCAACAAAGACAAGATTTACCGCAACGTATATCATAACTACTCCGAGCACCGTCTGAGGATGGTGGGATTCGTGCTTTGCAATCGGCTGGTCGTTGACGACAAGCGTCATGCGGCCTATTACACGTTGACGCACGAAGACCAGAAGAAGTTCCATTTCGTGAAGGGCGACGCAGAGGGACTGGTGAATATGCCGCTGCAAATCAAGGGCCTCAAACTGAGTATTTCGTTGCGTGAGGACACAGAACGCGAGAATCTGGTATGGGTCAGTCTGCGTTCGGTGGATAACTTCCCCTGCAACAAGATTGCGGCAGAGTTCTTTAATGGCGGTGGTCATTTGAATGCGTCTGGCGGACGCGTCAATGGCACGATGGAGGATGCTGTCAAGACGGTACAGGATGCCTTGCAAGCCTACGAAGACCTGTTAAAGTAGTCTAATTATCAATTGCCAATGGTCAATTATCAATTGTTTTTTAGTACCTTTGTGCCCAAAATTAGCAAAACGATAGAAATGAAGAGACTCTTTTACCCCATAATGATCCTGCTCTGCGCCATTTTATACGTGAGCTGTGATAATTACGAGACTTATGGTGACAAGAAGGCTAAGGAACGTGATGCCATCAATAAATTCATATCAGAGAACAACATCAAGGTCATTAACGAGGACCAGTTCGAAGATCAGGACTATACAACGGATACGGCAAAAAACGAATATGTCCGTATGTCGCGTACTGGCGTCTATATGCAGATTGTCCGCAAGGGCTGTGGAACCCAATTGGAACAGAAGAAGTCTGTCAACGTTATTTGTCGTTTCACGGAATACAATATTCTGGCCGACTCTGTCATGTTGTCAAACCTTGCTCCGTTCTACATCTACGACTATAATTCAGGCACCTATTTTGACGCCTCGCAGTATTACGACAAAATGAATGTTTCGCGTAATGGTACAACTTTCACTGCGTCGTTTGTCTCTGGTCTGATGATGCGTTATCACAGTTCTTCGACCAGTGTGCCTTCAGGGTGGCTCATACCTTTGAATTTCATCAATATTGGTCGTCCTGAGAACGAGAACGATGAGATTGCCTTGGTGAAACTCATAGTACCTCACTCGCAGGGAACGGCAGACGCCTCGGCGAGTGTCTATCCCTGTCACTATGAGATTACCTACGAACGTGAGAAATAACAATTATATATAATAGAATATGACGCTGATTAAATCTATATCTGGCATCCGCGGTACTATTGGCGGACGCACAGGCGATACACTGAACCCATTGGATATCGTCAAGTTTACCACTGCTTATGCCATGTTTATCCCTCGCAAGACGGGAAAGATTGTCGTAGGTCGTGATGGTCGTATCTCTGGTCCTATGGTGCGCGACGTCGTTTGCGGCACACTGGTAGGTATAGGCTTCGACGTGATTGACATTGGCTATGCCACGACACCAACTACCGAGCTGGCAGTACGTATGAGCGGAGCCGATGGTGGTATCATCATCACTGCTTCACACAATCCACGCCAGTGGAATGCCCTGAAGCTGCTAAACAGCGAGGGTGAGTTCCTGACTGCTGCAGACGGTCAGAAAGTGCTTGAACTGGCTGAAAAGGAAGACTTCTGCTACGCGGAAGTTGACAAACTGGGAAAGGTTATCGTCGATGATTCCTTCGACGAGCGTCACATACAGTCTGTCCTCGACCTCAAACTCGTAGATACCGACGCTATCCGCAAAGCCCGTCTGACTGTTTGCGTTGACAGCATCAACAGCGTTGGTGGCATCATCCTGCCCAAATTGCTCGAACGTCTGGGCGTGGGTTATAAGTTCCTGAACGAGCAGGTAACAGGCGACTTTGCACATAATCCTGAACCTTTGGAGAAGAATCTGCAGGGTATCATGGACGAGATGAAAACCGGTAAGTACGATCTGGGTATTGTCGTTGATCCTGATGTCGACCGCCTGGCTTTCATTTGCGAGGATGGTAAGATGTTTGGCGAGGAGTATACGTTGGTGAGCGTGGCTGACTATGTGCTGTCGCAGACTCCCGGCAATACCGTTAGCAATCTCAGCTCCACCCGTGCTTTGCGTGACGTAACGCAGAAGCGTGGGGGTCAGTATACAGCTGCTGCTGTTGGCGAGGTCAATGTTACCACGAAAATGAAAGAGGTGAATGCCGTCATTGGCGGTGAGGGAAATGGTGGTGTCATCTATCCTGAGAGCCATTACGGTCGCGACGCCCTTGTGGGTATAGCCCTCTTCCTGACTTCTCTGGCCAAGAAGGAATGCAAGGTTAGTGAGTTGCGCAAGCAGTTCCCTGACTACCAAATTGCCAAGAACCGTATCGACCTCACTCCTGACACTGACGTAGATGCTATCTTGGTGAAGGTAAAGGAGATGTATGCCAACGATCCTACCGCACAGGTAAACGATATTGACGGTGTGAAGATTGACTTCCCTGACCGTTGGGTTCATCTGCGCAAGTCAAATACCGAGCCTATTATCCGTGTGTACAGTGAAGCTGCCACTATGGAGGCCGCTGACGAGATTGGCAAGAAACTGATGCAGGTTGTTTACGATATGCAGTAATCATCCGTTTATCGTCATATTTTCAGGTGGGCTTTTATCATGCCCACCTATTTTTTCTGCCAATGTGTCAGTTTGTCACGGTTGGCAAGGTCCTTTGGCACGGTTTTGGCTATGAGGAGGGCAAACTTAAATACAAACATTTAAAAAAACAAAGTATTATGAACATCAAACCATTAGGAGACCGCGTGCTGGTAGTGCCCGCACCGGCTGAAGAGAAGATTGGCGGTATTATCATTCCTGACACCGCAAAAGAGAAACCCCTGCACGGAACCATCAAGGCTGTTGGCCAGGGAACTAAGGACGAAGAGATGGTGCTGAAGGCTGGCGACGAAGTGCTGTATGGCAAGTACTCTGGCACAGAACTCGAGTTTGAGGGCGAGAAGTTCCTCATGATTCGTCAGAGTGACGTTTTAGCAGTGATTGAGAAATAATTATTAATCTGCTGTTAGCTGTTAGCAATTAGCTTTTAGCCAAATGCCAATAGCCAATAGCCAAAAGCAAAAAATATTATGGCAAAAGATATTAAATTCAATATTGACGCTCGCGATGCAATGAAGCAGGGCGTCGACCAGTTGGCAAACGCAGTAAAGGTTACGCTCGGTCCTAAGCGAGTTGGAGGACAAGTTCGAGAACACAGGTGCTCAGCTTGTGAAGAGCGTAGCTTCTAAGACGGGTGACGATGCTGGTGATGGTACCACCACTGCTACCATCCTCACTCAGGCTATCGTTACCGAAGGTCTGAAGAATGTCACCGCTGGTGCCAATCCTATGGACCTGAAGCGTGGTATCGACAAGGCTGTAAAGAGCGTTGTTGACTTCATCCAGAAGAATGCCGAGCGTGTGGACGACAACTACGACAAGATTGAGCAGGTAGCTACCGTTTCTGCCAACAACGACGAAGAGATTGGTAAGCTGCTGGCTGAGGCTTTCCGCAAGGTTTCTAAGGATGGCGTTATCACCATCGAGGAGAGCAAGAGCCGCGACACTCATATTGGTGTTGTCGAGGGTATGCAGTTCGATCGTGGTTATCTGTCTGGCTACTTCGTAACCGACTCTGAGAAGATGGAGTGTGTAATGGAGAATCCTTACATCCTCATCTACGATAAGAAGATCAGCAACATCAAGGACTTCCTGCCCATCCTGCAGCCTGCAGCTGAGAGCGGACGCCCCTTGCTGGTCATCGCTGAGGATGTTGACTCTGAGGCTCTGACCACACTGGTTGTCAACCGTCTGCGTGGTGGCCTGAAGATCTGCGCTGTCAAGGCTCCTGGCTTTGGCGACCGTCGTAAGGCTATGCTCGAGGATATCGCTACCCTGACTGGTGGCGTTGTTATCAGCGAGGAGAAGGGTCTGAAGCTGGAGCAGGCTACCCTCGATATGCTGGGTACTTGCGACAAGGTGACTGTTTCTAAGGATAACACCACCATCGTGAATGGTGCTGGTGAGAAGCAACTCATCCAGGACCGTATCGCTCAGATCAAGAAGGAAATCGAGCTCACCACCTCTTCTTACGACAAGGAGAAGCTGCAGGAGCGTCTGGCCAAGTTGGCTGGTGGCGTAGCAGTACTCTACGTTGGTGCTAACAGTGAGGTAGAGATGAAGGAGAAGAAGGATCGCGTTGACGATGCGCTCTGCGCTACCCGTGCAGCTATCGAGGAGGGTGTTGTTGCTGGTGGTGGTACCACTTACATCCGCGCTCAGCAAGCCTTGGCCGACGTGAAGGGTGACAATGCCGACGAGCAGACGGGTATCAACATCATCTGCCGTGCTATTGAGGAGCCTCTGCGTCAGATTGTCAGCAATGCTGGAGAAGAGGGTGCCGTTGTCGTACAGAAAGTTCGCGAGGGCAAAGGTGACTTCGGTTACAATGCTCGTCTCGACAAGTACGAGGACCTCCGCGAGGCTGGAGTCATCGATCCTGCCAAGGTGGCTCGCGTAGCTCTGGAGAATGCCGCCAGTATCGCTGGCATGTTCCTCACCACCGAGTGCCTCATCTGCGACAAGCCTGAGAAGGAGCCCGCTATGCCAATGGGTGGCGCTCCAGGAATGGGAGGCATGATGTAATTGACGATTAATTTCACTTCTATAAGGTATCACTGTGCAATATCACAGTGATACTTTTTTGTAACGTTAACTTTGCAAAATATAACCATAAAGGCTAAATAGCTTGACATAAATCAAAAACTATGCAGATTTTAGCCAAAAATCTTGCATGATTATTGAAAAGTTTCTAACTTTGCACCGTCTTAAGGTTAAAACCGCAGACATTATCATATCAGAATTAAGCATAAAAGAGATATTTTTTTGATTTGTTTTAGTAGATTAGTTTTTAAGTAGTTTGTTTTTGAATTCGATTGTCGTGACGACAATCGGATTTTTTTATGCCTTTTCTTTTGTTTAGCTCTTAACTTTTTCGTATCTTTGCAGCATGGTACAAATAATCGTTGTTGTTAGCTTACTTTTCACGTTGAGTACGAGTGCTCAAACTACTCATGCAAGTGAAAACTATCGCCCTGAGGGGCGGGCCTTTGTATGTGTTAATGGGCAAAACCGCTTTACACGTGCACTATATGGCAGTCCGACGGAATGGCACGTGGAAACCAGCGACCGTCCAGTGTTTGCTCTGTTCAAAAAGAAGGATTACCGCAATCTGCAGTTCCGTGTGAATGGCGTCTGGCTCGATAAGACCGATTTCTGTGAATCCCGTTACGAAGACGGCATGCGCAGTTATCTGTTGCGACACAAGGCGTGGGGACCGAAAGCTACATTGCGCGTGAAAGTCGTGGCATCCTTACAGCAGGAGCAAGCTTTGTGGCGTTTCCAGACAACAGGTTTCAGCAATGATGTGCAATTAGACGTTGCTGTCAGCGATAAACAGAACCCCCAGCAGTGGTCTCAGACCTTCGAGGACGAGTGTTATGTTTGTTGCAACGGCATTGTAGCTAGCAAGACTGACGCCCGCGATGCCTCTGAGCTTTTCGAAGAATTGGAAACTGCCATGAAAGAACTGGCGGGCCGTATAGAGTTCAATACCCCCGACCCTTACATCAATACCCTCGGTAGTGCTCTCGTGATGGCTGCCGATGGCGATTGGGACGGAAAGGCGTGGTTGCCTGGCTGTATCGACTGGCGAATACCTCTTACAAGCTGGCGTGCA
This sequence comes from uncultured Prevotellaceae bacterium, assembly GCA_900318555.1. Taxonomy (GTDB): domain Bacteria; phylum Bacteroidota; class Bacteroidia; order Bacteroidales; family Bacteroidaceae; genus Prevotella. Next base: position 38,847 of record ONKX01000021.1, read on the forward strand.
GGTTATCTGGGTGATGTGTTAGGCTGGCCCGAGCGTGCTATCAGTCATTTCGATGCCTACGCCAAGGATTTGGACAATAAGGTGTCGTATATCGATGAACTGCTGTGGCATTTCCAATATGATGCTGACAAGGGCTATATGCGAAGGATGTGGCCTGTGCTGAAGAATTATCTTGATGGCAAGAAACAGAATTCCAACCCCGTAACCCGCTCGTTGGCCTATAACTATCGCGCCAATCTGTTGGCAGCACGCGTTGCCAAACTCATTGGTGAAGACGGGACGCCCTATCAACAAGAGGCCGAGGCCATCCTCAAGGCTATGAACCAACGGCTGTGGCTGAACGACAAAGGTCATTGGGCTGAATACCAGGACCAGACGGGGTTAAAACGTGTCCATGAAAGCGCTGCCGTATGGAGCATCTATACGCCTATCGATTGCGGTGCCTGCACAGCAGAACAAGCCTATCGCGCTACCAAATACATCGATAAGGAAATCCCTCACATCCCTGTTACGACAAACCTATCGACTATCTCAACGTCGAACTGGTTGCCCTATTCCTGGAGCACCAACAATGTCGCTCCCGCCGAAGTGATGCATACAGCATTGGCTTATTTCGAGGCAGGCCGTTCGGAGGAGGGCTATCAGTTGATGAAAGCCAACATTCTCGACCAGATGTATTATGGCCAATCGCCAGCCAATTTCGGGCAAATCAGCAAATACGATGCTGCCCTCGGTGAATGCCATCGCGATTTCGGTGACTGCATCGGCATCTCAGCGCGCACGCTGTTACAAGGTCTCTTTGGCATCCTGCCCAACGCCCTCGAAGGCCGTTGCATCATCCGTCCCGGCTTCCCTGAGGCGTGGGATTCGGCCTCTGTCCGTACACCTTATATATATTATAAGTATCAGCGTCAAGGCGACGAGGCTGTCTATGAGGTGACGCAACACTTTGCCCAGCCTCAAAAGATTGTCATTCGCCAAAATCTCGGCATGGGAAAATACCGCGATGTCGTTGGTAGCAGCGAACAACATCAGACCATCCGTGTAAAAGTGCCCGTCAAGTATCCTGAGGTAACCTTCCGTAATGATGGATTTACGGAGCAACGCAACATCGGAACTGACGAACCCACATTTGCCGAGAAGTTCCACAAGCAGAACATCGATCGCATACTGAACGACAGTGTGTCAAATTCGACATACCTGCCCGAAGTCAACGACTCCGAATTCCGTTCGATGATTGTCAAGGACGAGTTCATTGCCATGGGGGTTCCATTCCGCACGTCAGCAACAGGTCGCAACATTGCCTTCACCTCGCTCTACGACAACTATCCCGACAGTATCTCGATTCCTCTCAGTGGTCGTTACCAGCAGGCGTGGCTGCTGATGGCAGGAACTACCAACCACATGCAAAGCCGCATCGCCAATGGCATTGTCGTTGCCCAATATAACGATGGCACTGCCGACACACTGCAATTGGTCAATCCCGACAACTGGTGTCCCGTTGAGCGCGATTACTATGTCGATGGCAAAGCTTTCCAAGTAGCCGAACCGCGTCCCTATCGTGTGGCCTTCGCATCAGGAAAGGTGAGTCGGAAATTGTCAGCCCCCACGAATGCCCAAGGTGGCGAAATCAAGGGTGGAGCTGCCACGATGCTGTGTATGCCGCTGAACCGCAAGAAGAAGTTGCAATCACTCACTTTGCGCACCCTTTCCAACGATGTTGTGATAGGTTTGATGGCTGTAACGCTGCAATAGACGGATGTGAAAGTTAAAAAAACCTTATGCGACTGCATTTTTTTGCTTTTCACGATTCATTCTTCACTTTATTTTGTATCTTTGTAGCTCGAAACCAATTCATTACTTAAAAAACAAATACAAAAATGAACAATGTACCTGTAATTAAGATCGGTATCGTGGCTGTTAGCCGCGACTGTTTCCCCGAGTCATTGGCCGTTAACCGTCGTAAGGCTGTTATCGCTGCGTATGAAAAGAAGTTTGGCAAGGAGGGCATCTACGAGTGTCCTATCTGTATCGTTGAGAGTGAGATTCACGCTCAGCAAGCCCTTGAAGACGTGAAGAAGGCTGGCTGTAACGCCCTCTGCGTCTATCTTGGCAATTTCGGTCCTGAGATTTCTGAGACCATGATTGCTGACTGGTTCCAGGGTCCCACCATGTTCTGTGCAGCTGCTGAGGAGACTCAGAACGACCTGATTGACGGTCGTGGTGATGCTTACTGCGGAATGCTGAATGCTAGCCAGGCTCTTTCTCTGCGCAAGACTCGCGCATATATTCCCGAGGAGCCCGTAGGAACTGCTGAACAGTGCGCTGAGATGATTCACGAGTTCCATCCCATCGCCCGCGCTATCGTAGGTCTGCAGAACCTGAAGATTATCAGCTTCGGTCCCCGTCCCAACAACTTCCTGGCTTGCAACGCTCCTATCCGTGCCCTCTACGACCTCGATGTTGAGATTGAGGAGAACTCAGAGCTCGACCTGCTCGAGGCTTTCCAGAAGCACGCTAACGACCCACGCATTGACGGCGTTGTAAAGGAGATGGCTGCTGAGCTCGGTCACGGCAACAAGATTCCTCAGGTGCTGCCTAAGCTCGCTCAGTATGAGCTGACCCTGACCGACTGGATTGAGGCTCACAAGGGCTCTCGCCAGTTCGTAGCTATGGCTAACAAGTGCTGGCCTGCTTTCCAGACTATGTTCGGTTTCGTACCTTGCTACGTCAACAGCCGTCTGACTGCTCGCGGTATCCCCGTAGCTTGCGAGGTTGACATCTATGGCGCTCTGTCTGAGTACATCGGCACCTGCATCTCTCAGGACGCTGTGACCCTGTTGGACATCAACAACACCGTTCCCAACGACATGTACGAGGAGAGCATCAAGGGCAAGAAGTTCGCTTGCGACAGCTACACCGACAAGGAAATCTTCATGGGCTTCCACTGCGGTAATACTGCTTCTTCTAAGGTTTGCAACTGCCAGATGTGCTTCCAGCGCATTATGGCCCGCGCTCTGCCTTGAGGTTACCAACGGTACCCTCGAGGGTGACATCCAGCCCGGTCTGGCTACTGTTTATCGTCTGCAGTCTACTGCCGACACCAAGCTCCGCGCTTACATTGCTCAGGGTGAGGTGATTCCTGTAGCTACCCGCTCATTCGGTTCTATTGGTATCTTCGGTATCAAGAACATGAGCCGCTTCTATCGTCACGTCCTCATCGAGAAGCACTACCCACACCACTGCGCCGTGATGTTCGGTCACCAGGGCAAGTACCTGTGGGAGGTTACAACTTCCCGAAGGGCGATTTCTATCCCACCGAGAATCCATTCGCATAAGCGATTAAACTTTAATGACAGGAGCCGTAACCTACAAAGTTGCGGCTCTTGCTATATTAAATGCAAAAGAAAACGAGAAAAAACGGGCTGATGTTTGGTCAGTCCATTTTTTATTCGTAACTTTGTCAGCTGAAACATATATAAACTATAAATAAGGTAATATGAACAACATCAAACTTGACATTACAAAGGCTGCTTGCTTCTTGGAGGCTGGCGCAGTGAAGGCTTTTGAGCCAAAGGTAAAGGACGCACAGAAAGCCCTGGAAGAGGGTACTTGTCCTGGTAACGACTTCTTGGGTTGGTTGCACCTGCCCACAGAGATTACTCCCGCATTCCTCGATGAGATTATGGCTACGGCGAAAGTGCTGCGCGACAACTGCGAGGCAGTGGTAGTAGCAGGAATCGGTGGTTCGTATCTGGGTGCACGTGCCGTCATCGAGGCACTGAGCAATAGCTTCGGCTGGCTGATCCAGGACAAGAAGAACCCCACCATCCTCTTTGCTGGTAACAACATCGGAGAAGACTACCTTTTCGAGCTCACTGAATATCTGAAGGGTAAGAAATTCGGCGTCATCAACATCTCGAAGTCGGGAACGACGACGGAGACTGCTCTGACGTTCCGTCTGCTGAAGAAGCAGTGCGAGGCTCAGCGCGGCAAGGAAGAGGCCAAGAAGGTGATTGTAGCCGTAACGGATGCCAAGCGCGGTGCAGCCCGTACCTGCGCTGATAAGGAAGGTTACAAGAGCTTCATCATCCCCGATAACGTCGGTGGTCGCTTCTCGGTACTGACGCCGGTAGGTCTGCTGCCTATTGCCTGCGCTGGTTTCGACATCAAGCAGTTGGTCGGTGGCGCTCAGGACATGGAGAAGGCTTGCGCCCCCAGCGTTCCCTTCGACGAGAATCCTGCAGCCCAGTATGCTGCCGTACGTAATGCCCTCTATCAGAACGGCAAGAAGATTGAGATCATGGTGAACTACCAGCCCAAGCTGCACTTCGTCAGCGAGTGGTGGAAACAGCTCTACGGCGAGTCTGAGGGTAAGGATAAGAAGGGTATCTTCCCCGCCAGCGTCGACTTCACAACCGACCTGCACTCGATGGGTCAGTGGATTCAGGACGGCGAGCGCACCATCTTTGAAACCGTTATCTCCATTGAGGAGCCCGAGAAGAAGTTGCTCTTCCCCGAGGACGAAGAGAATCTGGACGGTCTGAACTTCCTCGCTGGCAAGCGTGTAGACGAGGTGAACAAGATGGCAGAACTCGGCACCCGTCTGGCTCACGTCGACGGTGGTGTGCCCAACATCCGCATCAGCGTTCCTAAGCTCAACGAATACTACATCGGACAGCTCATCTATTTCTTCGAGATTGGCTGCGGCATCAGCGGTAACGTGCTGGGTGTGAACCCATTCAACCAGCCTGGTGTGGAGGCTTACAAGAAGAATATGTTTGCCCTGCTCGACAAGCCCGGTTACGAGGCAGACAGCAAGGCTATCAAGGAGCGTCTGGCTAAAGAGCAATAACCTAGAATTTCTAGTATCTCTAGAATCTCTAGAACATCTAGAATATCTAGAACATCTAGTAGAATGAAAAAAAACATTCAGCAATATTTAGAAAGACACGGCTTTGGGCAATTCTGCTCGAAAGCCGTGCTTTTCGATATGGATGGTGTCATCTACGACTCGATGAAGAACCACTCGACATCGTGGCACGACTCCATGGCGGCATTCGGACTGGACATGCCTTACGAGGGTGCTTACGAATATGAGGGCATGCGCGGCGTAGAAACCATCAAGACGCTGGCACGGGCACAGTGGAATCGCGAACTGACAGACGACGAAGCCAGCAAGATGTACGCCCACAAAGCCGAGGTGTTTGCCAATCAATGCAAGCTGACACCCGCACAAATCATGCCCGGCATCAAGACGCTGATGGAGCAGATCAAGGCCGATGGATTGAAAATTTGCGTGGTGACAGGCAGTGCGCAACACGCCCTGCTGGACAAGTTATTGATTGACTTCGACGGACTTTTGCGCGAGGAACTGATTGTAACAGCCTTCGACGTCAAACACGGCAAGCCCAATCCAGAGCCCTACCTAATCGGCATGGAGAAATGCGGCACAAAGCCCTATGAGACTATCGTCGTAGAAAATGCGCCACTTGGTGTACAAGCCGCCGTAGCAGCACGCTGTTTCACGATAGCCGTGAACACAGGCCCATTGCCCGACGAGCGATTAGCAGAAAAAGGGGCAGATATCATCTTCCCCACAATGACAGCGCTAAGCGATACGTGGAAAACGTTAAACGGGGAATGGCTTTAGACGCCATCGTCATCAGCATCGGCAGCTGACTTCTGACTATCAATATCAGAATTTGTATCGAGCTGGTCGTCAATCTTGATGTCGAGTTCTCCCATGCGCGACAGACGGATCTTCAAAGGAATATACTCGTCAGTCTGAGGACGCCCCACACTGGCGCCAAACTCCAGCCAGTCGCCATCAGCCTTGTCAAAGACAAAACCCTCAAGAATGCCTGTCTTACGGAAATCATCTCCAATGAGACGGGCAAAATCGTTCTTAACAAAACGCTGTGAGAAGAATACCGAACCATCCTGTCGTGCAACTGTCAGCTGGAACACATTATCAATATACTGCTGTCCCATGTCGTCTTTGACCATCGACAGCGAGTCGACAGGCTGACGATGGATGGTGAGCTGATAGGTCTTGCCAATCCAACTGACCTCGCGCGAATCGGTATTGGCTGGCATACGTATAGGACCCGTTGAAGCACTCTTCACTACGCGCTGAGTAATGATTGTCTCATTGTTTTTCTTATCCTTGCAGGCTACCAATATCAGGGCGGCAACAGCAACGGAAAGGGCTATGACTATTCGTTTCATCTTGCGTTAATAATTAGTTTCCGGCTGCAAAGATAGTAAAAAAAAATAATATCCCGCCATCACTGGCGGGATATTTTTTGTTATCCAATCCTTTTATCCTTCCATTTTCGGTTAGAATAATACCTATACTTTTGTCTTGACACTCTTGTCTGATTTTCAATTAACCAAATTTTCTTAGAAAGGAGGAAAATGTTACTTACTGAATTTTCAATTCGGGTGCAAAGTTATAAAAAAAATGGGGGTTAAACAAAAAAAATCGGCAGAATTTTATAGTTTTGAGTTTTTTTAATTATCTTTGCCACATAATTGCAGATAAATGAAGAGAATTATCATACTAATCATGACGCTGACGACCCTGTTGATGACAGGATGCAAGTCGGAAAACGGAGATACGACACAGGTCATCGTGACCGATACCGTGCCGTCGCTCGTCATACAAATCCAAAAGTGTGCACGACTCTACACAACGGAATATCACATCCACAAAATCGTGACGCACAACGACATACTGAAACTGAAGGGCAACATACTTCGAAAGGATATTGACATCAAATTGCCGCTGGGCGAGCGCAAGATAGCGTTTCCTATGGATGCCACGCTGAAGGCGTACATCGACTTCTCCGACTTCTCGGAAAGCAACATCGAACGCAGCGGTGACAAGATTACCATCCTACTGCCTGACCCCAAAGTGGTGATGACAAGTTCGAAAATCAATCGCAACGAGGTGAAGGAATACGTAGGGCTGACGCGCTCGTATTTTACCGACAAAGAACTGTCGTCGTACGAACAACAAGGTCGTCAGGCCATTCTGAACAGTGTGTCGCAACTGGGCATCAAGCAGACGGCACAGGAAAATGCCGCGCGCGTACTGGTGCCGATGCTGAGGGAAATGGGCTACAAAGAGGAGAACATCACCATTGCTTTCCGCAAGAGTCTGGACATTATGAAACTCATCAACTCTAACTTGGAACAGAAATGAAAATGAAATACAAACTGGCAGGTATTCTGGTTGCCGCCATCGTCGCACTGGCCGCGCTCTGGTGGCTCGTCAGCGGCATCAGCCAATCGGAAGTCACTCTGGACGTAAACCAAGAGATAGACCTGACGCCCGAACAGATTACAAGCATCGAGGCCATTGGCGAATGGGAGCTTCTGGCCATTGCCAACGAGGAACTGGTGGACACTACCCGCAAGGGATTTTTCAAGGACGATCATCTCGTACGCATCTACTACGGAACGGTGCGCCTGGGCATCGACATGAAAAACGTAGAGCAAGGATGGCTGCACACGGTTGGCGATTCCATCGTGGTGACACTCCCCCAGCCCGGCCTGTTGGACAAGAATTTCATTGACGAAGCAAGGACAAAGAGTTTCTTCGAAAGCGGAAAATGGTCGCATCAAGATCGCGACAAACTTTACCAGAAGGCTTACCGCCAGATGCTTGCCCATTGTCTGACGCCAGAGAATCTGCGAAGCGCTCGCGAGAACGGCGAAGCGCTGTTCACCAAAATGATGAAGAACATGGGCTACGAACGAATCAGCGTACGTTGGAAGTAAGTGGTTAGAGGATTCCGAGGACGTAGAGCACGTTGCCCTCTACGCGGAAACGGACATCTCGCTCCATGAACGGCATGCCGTATTCGCGTTCCTCGTCACGATGATAATGCGGACGCGGGTCGAGCGACAACAATTCGCGTAACACCCGCAGTTCGTCAGCGCCAAACAATGCCTCATCGTCCGGACGCATCTCTACCTGCAAGCGCTGCCATTCGTGATTGTCGGTAAAGCCGCCGCGGGCGTCGGGATGACTGTCGGCATAAGCCAGATAAGGCTTGACATCATAGATGGGCGTCCCATCCATCAAATCGGCACCCATCACCTCAATAACGGCCTCGTCAACAAGAACCCGACTGATGCGCACGGAGGACAAACCCAGATTATTTGGACGGAACGGCGAGCGCGACGCCCAAACCCCTACTCTTTCGTTGCCACCCAGCAACGGCGGGCGCACCGTAGGATGCTTTTCCGCCTCTACATTCTCCGAGAACCCCCAGATGAGCCACAGGTAATCGAAAGCATCCATTCCACGCAGGGCTTCCGGACGGGCATAGCGTTCGGTAAATTCAATGCGTCCGCGCAGTTCGCTGACGATGCCGCTCTGTCGAGGAACGCCGAATTTGGAAGTCAGCGGAGAGCGGAAATATGCCACAGGTTCGATAATCATGGTGCAAAGATAGTAAATAAACAGTTCATAGTTCATAATTATCACTTATTTAAACACTTTTAACTATAAAAACAAAAAACTATGAACTATGAACTATGAACTATGAACTAAATTTCGTATCTTTGCAGCATGGAACAAAAGAAAATAACATTTGACAGTTTCGTGCGTGGTTTTCTGGCCGTTATCGTCATCGCAGCCATCATCATGTTGCTCAACAGACTCAGCGCCGTATTGCTACCCTTCTTCCTGGCGTGGCTCATCGCTTATCTGCTGTTTCCGCTGGTGAAATTCTTCCAGTACAAATGCCGCATGAAGTTCCGCATTTTGGGCATTCTTAGCACTTTCATCGTCGTGGGAGCAGTGTTGACAGGACTGATGATACTGGTCATCCCGCCAGTGATTGACGAAGCCATTCGCGTAAAAGAATTGGCAGAAATGTTTATCACCACCAACGAAAACCTCAGAAACATTCCCGACCTGATTGAGGATTTCATCCACGAACACCTCACCAAAGAAGACATCAAGGCACTCATCACGCAAGAAGGATTCATTGACACCGTCAAACAAAGCGTGCCCAAAATATGGAACATCCTGGCGCAGTCGCTGAACATCCTATCAAGCATGTTCTCGCTGACAATGGTCGTGCTCTACACGCTGTTCATACTGCTCGACTACGAAGACATATCGAACGGCTGGATTTCGTTCCTGCCACGACGCTACCGCCCGATAGCACGCAGACTCGTCGCTGACGTAGGTCAGGGCATGAACCTCTATTTCCGCGGACAGGGCTTGGTAGCAACCTGCGTAGGCGTGTTGTTCAGCATCGGATTCCTCATCATCGATTTCCCCATGGCCATCGGATTGGGCCTGTTCATCGGACTGCTCAACATGGTGCCCTATCTGCAGCTCGTAGGCTTCATTCCAACCATACTCTTGGCAGTAGTGAAAGCTGCCGACACAGGAGAGAGTTTCTGGATGATCATGCTCTCGGCACTCATCGTGTTTGCCGTCGTACAGACCATCCAGGACACCATCCTCACACCGAAAATCATGGGTCACGTCACAGGTCTCAACCCTGCCATCATCCTGCTGTCGCTCTCCATCTGGGGTTCGTTGTTGGGAATTCTGGGCATGGTCATTGCCCTGCCTATGACTACGCTGCTCGTCACTTACTATCAACGCTACGTCATTAAAAACAAGACAATAGAAAAAAGTAATAAATCTTAAATAATTTTGCGTTTTGCGTACTAATTCGTACCTTTGCAAAATATAATCAATCTAAAAACAATTATGAAAGAGTTTTTCAAGTACGTTCTTGCAACCGTTACAGGTATCATTCTGGTAGCCATTATCATGGGAATACTGGCAGCTATTTCGCTGGTAGGACTGGCCGCATCGAGTGCCAGCACAACCAATGTTGAGGACAATTCAGTGTTCGTCCTGTCACTCTCAGGAACGTTGAACGAACGCACAGCAGAGGATCCCCTGGCCTCGCTGACTGGAGAAGTGAGCGAAAACATCGGACTGGACAAACTGCTGAATGCCATTAAAAAAGCTAAGGACAAAGAAGAAATCAAGGGTATTTACATCGAGGCCGGCCTGTTCTCGTCAGACACTCCCGCTTCGACGCACGCCATCCGCGAAGCCCTGCTCGACTTCAAGAAGAGCGGCAAGTGGATTGTGGCCTATGCCGACACCTACGAGCAGTCCACCTATTATATATGTAGTGTCGCCGACAAGATTTTCCTAAACCCTGACGGCATGATTGACTGGCACGGACTGGCCTCGACGCCGTATTTCGTAAAGGACCTTCTGGCCAAGTTTGGCGTGAAATATCAGCTTTGCAAGGTGGGCAAATACAAGAGCGCACCCGAAATGATGACTGCCGACGGCATGAGCGAGCCCAACCGTGAGCAGGTGACTGCTTACATCAACGGCATCTGGGAGGTCATGCTGAAAGACGTCTCTGACAGCCGTAAGATTCCCGTCGATTCGCTGAATGCCTATGCCGACCGTTTCGTAGCGCTGGCTGAGCCCGAGGACTACGTCAAGATGAAGATGGTGGACAAGCTGATATACACCGACGAGGTGAAAGGTGAAGTCAAGAAGATGTTGAAGATTGACGAGAAGGACGATATCAACCAGCTGACACTGGCTGATATGGAAGGCGTGAAAGGCAAGAAAAACGAGGGCGAACAGATTGCCGTCTATTACGCCTACGGCGAAATCGTCGACTCTGAGACTGGCAGCGTGATGGATACCGAACACAACATCGTGGCAAATACCGTCTGCAAGGATCTGGAGAAACTGATGAACGACGACAACGTGAAGGCTGTCGTGCTGCGCGTCAACTCGCCTGGCGGTTCGGCCTATGCCTCTGAGCAAATCTGGCGCGCCGTTACCAACCTCAAGGCCAAGAAGCCCGTCGTTGTTTCCATGGGTGGCTATGCTGCCTCTGGCGGCTACTACATCAGCTGTGCAGCCAACTACATTGTCTCCGAGCCTACTACCATCACCGGCTCTATCGGCATCTTCGGCATGTTCCCCGACTTCAGCGGACTGCTTACCGATAAGCTCGGCGTGAAGTTCGACGAGGTGAAGACCAACAAGCACGCTGCCTTCGGCACAGTGGCTCGTCCGTTCAATGCAGAGGAAATGGCTCTGCTCGAACAGTATATCGGTCGCGGCTATAACCTCTTCCGCAAGCGCGTAGCCGACGGTCGCCAGCAGTCTATCGAGCAGATTGAGGAAATTGCCCAGGGCCGCGTATGGCTCGGCAACGACGCCCTGAAAATCAAGCTCGTCGACGAAATCGGCGGTCTCGACAAAGCCATCGCGAAAGCTGCCAGTCTGGCCAAGGTCAGCCAGTATCACGCCACGAGCTATCCTGAGGAACAGAGCTGGTGGAGCAATCTGCTCGACCAAGCCACATCCAGCAACAACTATCTGGACGAACAGCTGCAGGCAACGCTGGGCGAATACTACGAGCCGTTCAAGTTCGTCAAGAACATGAACCGCCAGAGCGCCATTCAGGCTCGCATGCCCTATTACGTGAATATCAAATAATTCGAAATCCCGAAATTCCGGAATACCGAAATAACGAAAAATATGGAGGGTGATTTCATCAAAATCAACAAAAAGCTGCTTCCGCTAAGCTGGTGCTACGGACTGGCCGTCAAGCTGCGCAATTTCCTGTTCGAGACAGGGGCGCTGAAGTCGCGGTCGTTCAGTATACCCGTCATTGCGGTGGGTAACATCACCGTCGGCGGAACCGGCAAAACCCCTCACGTAGAATATCTGGCCGACTTGCTGAAGGACCAGTTCAATGTGGCTGTCCTCAGTCGCGGCTACAAGCGTAAGAGCAAGGGATTCATCATCGCTCAGCCCGACACCGCCATGCGCGACATTGGCGACGAGCCCTACCAGATGAAGCAGAAATTCCCCTCTGTGACCATTGCCGTCGATAAAAACCGCTGTCACGGCATCGACACATTGATGGAAAACGATAAGGATCTCGATGTCATACTGCTCGACGACGCCTTCCAGCACCGTTACGTCAAGCCCGGCATCAACATCCTGCTGGTGGACTATCACCGGCTCATCATCTACGACACGCTGTTACCCGCAGGGCGCCTGCGCGAACCGCTCCAAGGCAAGGACCGTGCCGACATCGTCATCGTGACGAAATGTCCTAAGGACATGAAACCCATGGAGTATCGCGTCATCACGAAGGCCATGAGCCTCTATCCCTACCAGCGGCTCTATTTCTCTACGCTCGACTACGACGCCCTGAAGCCCGTCTTCAAGGCTGGTGGCGCTGGGAGAAAGATGCTCAGCGAACTGTCGGACTACCACACCCTCTTGCTTACGGGCATTGGTTCGCCACAGCAATTGGAGCACGACCTCGCGCCATTCATTCCTCACATCTCGCCACTCAATTTTCCCGACCATCATCAGTTCTGCAAGAAGGACATCCAGCTCATCAATGAGACCTTCGCGGCCATGCCGTCGCCGAAGTGCATCATCACCACCGAGAAGGATGTTACGCGACTGAAAACCGTCGAAGGACTGAGCGACGAAGTCAGAAAGAATCTTTATGTATTACCTGTCCGCATCACTTTCTTGCAGGATCAGGAAGAAATGTTTAACCAACAAATTATAGGCTATGTACGAAAAAATTCAAGAAACAGCATCCTGGCTCAAGGCAAGGATGAAGACAAGTCCAAAGACAGCGATTATTCTGGGAACAGGCCTCGGACAATTAGCTTCCGAAATAACTGACACGCTCGAGTTCCCCTATAGCGAAATCCCCAACTTCCCCGTTTCAACCGTCGAAGGACATAGCGGCAAGCTCATCTTCGGCAAACTCGGGGGCGTCGACATCATGGCCATGCAGGGCCGATTCCACTACTACGAGGGCTACAACATGAAGGAGGTGACGTTCCCCGTTCGTGTCATGTACGAATTGGGCATCAAGACGCTCTTCGTCTCCAACGCTGCCGGCGGCATGAACCCCGCTTTCAAGATTGGCGACCTCATGGTCATCACCGACCACATCAATTTCTTCCCCGAGCATCCCCTGCGCGGCAAGAACTTCCCCACAGGTCCACGCTTCCCGGATATGCACGAAGCCTACGACCACGAACTCATCAATCTCGCCACACAGATTGCCAAGGAAAGGAAGATTCGTCTGGTTTACGGCGTGTACATCGGTGTGACTGGTCCTACCTTCGAAACTCCCGCAGAATATCGCATGTATCGCACCCTCGGCGGCGACACCGTCGGCATGTCCACCGTGCCTGAGGTCATCGTGGCTCACCACTGCGGCATCAAGACCTTCGGCATCAGCGTCGTCACCGACCTGGGCGGCTTCGACAATCCCGTTGAGGTTAGCCACGAGGAGGTTCAGGAGGCTGCCGACAAGGCTCAGCCCATCATGACGGAAATCATGCGCGAAATGATCAAGCGCACCGCCTAATCGAGTGTGTTGCGGTTCTCCCGCAACAAAAAAAAACAAAATTAATGGAAATAGCAAAATTAGGAGAATTCGGTTTGATTGACCGCCTGACTGCGGACATCAAACCCAACAACGAATCAACAAAGTACGGCGTAGGCGACGACTGCGCCGTACTTCACTATCCCGACTCAGAGGTCCTCGTCACCACCGACATGCTCATGGAGGGCGTGCATTTCGACCTCACATACATCGACCTGCAACACCTCGGATGGAAGTCGGCAATGGTCAACATCAGCGACATCTTTGCCATGAACGGCACACCGCGACAGATGACCGTCTCGCTGGCCATCAGCAAGCGCTTCACCGTTGAAGACCTCGAGCAGTTCTACTCCGGACTGCGCATGGCCTGCGACAAATGGGGCGTCGACATCGTCGGAGGCGACACTACGTCAAGCTACACCGGACTGGCCATCAGCATTACCTGCATCGGCGAAGCCCGCAAGGAGGACATCGTCTATCGCAACGGAGCCCGCGAGACCGACCTCGTCTGCGTCTCAGGCGACCTCGGAGCCGCCTACATGGGCCTCCAGCTCCTCGAGCGTGAAAAAGCCGTCTATTACCAAATGGTGGACGAAGCGAAGCGTAAGAGCGTGGCTGGCGGTTCCGCCGCCAGCATGAAGTCCGTCACAGTTCCCGCAGGTTCACCTGCGGGTGTCATCCCCGACTTCTCTGACCAGTGGTCAGAGTGTGGCGTTGCATTCCAGCCCGACTTCTCCGGCAAGGAATACCTCCTCCAGCGCCAGCTGAAGACCGAGGCCCGCGGCGACATCATCCAACGCCTGCGCGAGGCCGGCATCCGCCCCACCGCCATGATGGACATCAGCGACGGACTGTCCTCCGAACTCATGCACATCTGCAAGCAGAGCCACGTAGGCTGCCGCATCTTCGAGAAGCAAATCCCCATCGACTATCAGACCGCCGTGATGGCCGAAGAACTCAACATGAACGTCACCACCTGCGCACTCAATGGCGGCGAGGACTACGAACTGCTGTTCACCGTCCCCATTGGCGACCATGCGAAGATTCAGGAAATCGACGACGTACGGCTCATCGGCCACATCACCCACGAGAGTCTCGGACAGGTGCTCGTCACCCGCGACGACCAGGAATTCGAGCTAAAAGCACAAGGTTGGGTACATCTGAAATAAGGGAAAACGCCTAAAATCGGCCACTTTTCAAAAAAAAATCAGGAAAAGTTTGGCCGATTCATTTTTTCTTCGTACCTTTGCACCCGCAAATAAGGAAAAGCGTTCTTTTATAACATGTTGGTGCCTTAGCTCAGTTGGTAGAGCATCGGACTGAAAATCCGTGTGTCCCCGGTTCGATTCCTGGAGGTACCACTTTCCTCCTTTCATTATGAACCCCAGAGGTGAGAGGCGAGAGGTGAGAGGTAAGAGGTGAGAGGTAAGAATAATAAATAATAAGGTATATGGGAATAATTATTGGAATTGACGTGGGCATATCCACCACAAAGATTGTCGGACTGCGCGAAGGAAGGGTTCTCTCCCCCATCCGCATCACCGCTGCCGATCAGGTGACGTCACTCTACGGCGCCTTTGGCAAGTATCTGCACGACAACAAGATTGAGCTCAAGGACATCGAGCAAGTCATGCTCACAGGCGTCGGAGCAGCATATATCGACGAACCAGTCTATGGCATTCCCACACAGAAAGTTGACGAATTCATGGCCGACGGCCTCGGAGCACGCTTCGAGAGCGGACTCTCAAAAGCCATCGTCGTCTCTATGGGCACCGGCACCAGCTTTGTCCAGTGCTGCGGCGACGACATCCACCACATCGGCGGTATCGGCATTGGCGGCGGCACGCTGCAAGGCCTCAGCCGCGTCATGCTCAACACCCGCGACCCCAAGCAGATTCAGAGTCTGGCCATGCAGGGCGACATCCACAACATTAATCTCCTCATTGGCGACATCTCCACCCATCCGCTGCCCGGACTGCCCATGGACGCTACCGCCTCGCTATTCTCCAAGGCCCAGTACGACGCCCCCAAGGAAGACCTTGCCCTCGGCATCATCGTCATGGTGCTGCAGACCATCGGCTCTGCCGCCATCCTCTCGTCGCTCAATTCCGGCATCAAGGACTTTGTCCTCATCGGCAACCTCACCCTCCTGCCACAGTGCAAGGACATCTACCCCATGCTCGAGAAACTCTACAAAGTCCGTTTCCACATCCCCAAATACTCCGAGTTCTGCACCGCCATCGGCGCCGCCCTCAACTACAAGCAGTAAATCACATTTCCAGATACTTTTTCGGGTAAAAAATCACATTTTCCGGCATTCATTAAAGTCGGATGATAACTAAAAAGGGAACGATGGGGGTCGAAATCTCACTTTTTTATATAGATTTCGACCCCCATCGTCATATACATGCATTAAAAGTTACGAAATTTGGGACCATACTCCCGATTTTCATAGAAAATTCGGGAGTACACCTTCGATAATAATTTGTTTCTCATAGTTAACACATTTGCATTCAGACAAATTTTTCTCAAAAATGTTTGTTATATTAAACATTTTTATGTATCTTTGCACCCGATAAGATACAATTATGGGAAAGAATACATTCGGAAAAATGATGCCGAGAGCCCTGACACAGCAGTTGCAGCTCATGGGTGAACAAATTATGCTGGCACGAAAGCGCAGGCATCTCTCTATGCAGGACGTAGCAGACAGGGCGACGGTAACACGTTTGACCGTTTCGAAAGTTGAACATGGCGACCCGACGGTTTCCATGGGTATTTATGCGCGTGTACTCTTTGCGCTGAATCTTGAAAAAGACATCTCGCTACTGGCTGCCGACGATGCTCTTGGCCGTCAACTTCAGGATGCAGAATTGCTTAAAAGATGAAAAGAATAACGGTTTACGCAGACTTCGATTTCCTTGCATCACCGCAGGAGATTGGCACCTTGGGCTACGAACGAGTCCGTGGCAAGGATCACTTTGTCTTTGAATATTCGCATGAGTGGCTAAAACAGCATGGTGGCATTGTGCTGAGCGGTGATCTGATGAACGTGCCTTCGTTGCAACACCCCCGTGGCACAGATAGCGTGTTTGGTTTTGTCAAAGATTCCTTTCCCGACCGTTGGGGGCGATTGTTGCTCGACCGCAGAGAGCGACTGACAGCACAAGCAGAGGGCAGAGCTGTGCGTGTGCTTACCAACTACGACTATCTTACGGGCATTGAGGACTTCACTCGCATGGGCGGCATCCGTTACAAAAATGACGACTCCGAAGATTATATCAATGCGAGTACAAAATACCTTGTCCCCCCTATTGAGAGTCTGCGTGCCCTGTGCGATGCCTGTCATGAGATTGAGTTGGCAGAGGAACGGAACGAATTGCCCGAACAGCGTTGGCTCGACCAGTTGATAGACCCGGGAACATCGCTTGGTGGCGCTCGCCCCAAAGCCAATGTCATCGATGCTGACGGCAAACTGTATGTGGCGAAGTTCCCATCCAAGAAGGATTTGGAGAACACCGAACTCATTGAGCATTTCTCACATCGGTTGGCTGCTGCAGCAGGTATCAATGTTGCCAGAACCCGCACCATCAAAATATCAAAAGACCGCGACCTCTTGCTTTCCGAACGTTTTGACAGAACGGCTGAAGGCCGTCGCATACATTTTGCCTCCGCCATGTCGCTACTTGGTTTAGAGGATGGTGCTGGCAGCAGCACTAGAAATGGATATCTGGATATAGTAGATTTCATACTGCAGGGATGTGTTGATGCAGGGCAAAACCTCAGAGAGCTCTACCGCAGGGTGGCATTCAACGTGATGTTCGGCAATACCGACGACCACTTCCGTAATCACGGCTTTTTGCTTACCCCGAAAGGCTGGACGCTGTCACCTGCATACGACATAAATCCTGGAGTCAAATTGTATCAATGTCTGCTTATTGACCAATACACGGACCAGTCGGATGTCAACACCCTACTCGCTGCATGCAATCACTACATGTTGGAACATCAGGAAGCTGCCGAAATTATATCTGAGGTTCGCGATACCATCAAGGACTGGCGTAAAACAGCCACAGAACTCCAGATACCCCATAAGATATTTACCCCCTATTGTAATCGATGGGATCTCTAACTGTGCCCTAACATCGCCAAAGTTATCGCAATTTGCGACCACCTCTAAGAATATTATTTAGCTATCATTTCTTTTGTTGTAACAAACGGCAGTTCGACAGTCGAACTACCGAGAATTCCTCGATAGTTCCCTCTTTTTTCAATTCCCCGCTCTCATAGAGATTTTTCAAATGCAACCATATATTATCGACTGTACAGTCAAACAGCGTATGGGTGACAAGCTGGCGACAATCATAATAACAACACTTCTTACTGCAAATTTAGTCGCACTATTCGACCGTTTTTGCACTGAGTAAAATTACTCACGTCACTGAGTAAAATGTTCAAGCATGTACAAAAGAACTGAATATCAAGTAATTAAAGAGAGACTTGAAGAGCCAAGAAAGTTCTTTCGTCTTTACGCCATTGCTTTGCAAAACTCTTCGGCCATATTGTTCAGGCTCACGCAGTCGGCGCGACTGATGTGGCGCTTCCCGGCATCATAAGGCCAAGGGCTTAAGATCAGCACCCTTCCGGCAGCACAGGCATCAAAGAGCGCATCAGAAGGTTTGTAATAATCGCGGAACCCATTGTCGGCAAGCACGATGAAGGGATGCTGCTCCTGCAAAAGCACCTGCATCACCTGCTTCTCCTGCTGCGAGATGAATGGCGACACCATCACCACCCCCTTGCGAGCCTTCAGCACGCAGCCGTTCATATAGTCCCGAAGTGTCTGGTTGTCGCCGTGCTCTGCTGCCTTCACCCAGACGCTGCGCACATGCACCACGTCATAGTGCTCGGCATGCAGCAAGGCCACATTGCCCACACCGTCAAAACTTCGCCCACCAATCTCGATGCCCTTCTGCACCCTGAAGAACCCCGGCATCAAGCGTTTCGTAGCCAACCGCTGAGGGTTCATCCGCACATAGTGCATCATCGTTTGCATCTGCCCGCTGCGCGACAAAGGCCGAATAAACGGCCGCTCCGTGAAAATAGGGAAAGCCCAGCCGTCACTGCCCTCCGCAGTTGCCTTTCCTTGTTCTGTTGATTTCCCTTCGGTTGTTGTCCCCGAATTTAATTCGGGCGAAACCTCCAAAGTATATGCCCGTCCCAATTTCTTCACCCCCTGCCAATATCCGCGCATCACGCTGCGAATGCTGGTGTCCATCACCCTTGTCACCCGAATAACGGCATGAAGGTGGTCCGGCATCAGGCTAAATTGGAAAATGCGGATGGCAGGATAATGCTTGCACATCACATACAGCTCATCAACCACGGCATTGCCCAATGCCGTGCGCTCCACCCGCGCCTGCGAAGGGTCGTTGTCAGGTATCACTAACCTGCCCAGCAGCGGTTCGCGCGACGGCACCGTCAGCGTGATATGATAAGTGCAAACACCCCTCCACGCCGTTCCCGGCTCCTGCCATTTCCATTGATCTCCTGCCATATAGCTCTCCTTTGGTTATTGTCTTCGCACTTAGTGCGATGGCTGCCATTACCATTGATCTTCTTTCACATCACTCTACTTTGGCTATTGTCTTCGCACTTAGTGCGATGGCTGCCATTACCATTGATCTTCTTTTATTACATTCTTCTTTGTCTTCGACGAAGTCAAAGTTAATCAATTATTTCGTGATAATAACTAGAACCATCCATTTGATTCTTAATCATAAATCATTGAATGCTTCCAGAAGCATCTTCATACCTTCGACAGCTGTAGCTTTGAAATGAGTGAATCCTAGTTGCGTACATTGCTCCATATCTCCTGGATCAATCACAAACTTTGGTACTTCATAGTGAGCGTAGTTGATAAATCCTGCTGCTGGATAGACCTTCAGCGAGGTTCCGACAACAACAAAGACATCTGCCTTACTCACAATGTCAATAGCCACATTCATACTGTCAATATACTCACCAAACATCACAATATATGGTCGCAATTGCGAGCCATCTTCTGCCTTGTCTCCAACCATAATAGGAGTCGTCAGCGGATACTCTTTTACACATGTCGTGCGATTATTCATCGAACACACTTTACTTAATTCGCCATGCAGATGAATCACTCTAGTAGAGCCTGCCCTTTCATGCAAGTTATCAACATTCTGCGTGATAACCGTTACTTCATGCTCTTTTTCCAGCTCTGCAATCATGCGATGGGCATCGTTAGGCTCTACCTGCGCCAACTGTTTTCGCCTCCAATTATAGAAATCAAGACACCTCTGCGTTTCATTATAAAGCGCATCCGTACTAGCCAGATATGCCCACTCTTCGTTTGTCCAAAGGCCATCCTTACCACGGAATGTGCTTAATCCGCTATCTACGCTGATACCAGCGCCTGTTAGAAATACTATATGCTGTCGAGTCATACGAACTCAAATTATATTGACTATAAACTATAATAATAAGACTTGATAAGTTCTGTCATTTTTGCCCTGCGAGCTTCAAGGAAAGCCTGGTAGCTGGTGTGGTCCATTTCCAAAATCTCAACAGGAATACAGTTATCTTCAAGATTCTTTATAAATTCAGCCTCGCTCTTGATGGCCTTATAAGAATTATCCTCTGTTCCCTTTATCGTATTAAGAGCTTCGTTCAGATATTCTTTGGGAGATTTTTTACCTATCTTTATATTTATAGGAGTATCCAGATATGCATAGTTGGCTACTTGATTATATTCGTGTTTGTCATAGCCATTATCCACCAGATATTGTTTGGGGAAAATATGGTGGATGTCGCCACCAAGATTTACGAGTTCACCCACAGGAATATGAGATAGCAATGAGTCCTTTTTAAAGAAATTCTGTGCAGCAAGGAATACTTGATAGGTTGGATTGATAGAAGAAACGAATGTTAGATTCTGATTAAGTTGAACGTTCCAGAAAGCATCAGAAAGGTTGGCATCTTCAATAGCTTGTAACGTAGCCTTGACTCCGTTCTCTCCTATTGCACGTATATCTTTCGCAAACGCAGATTCTGGAGATGCACTATAACGGCCGGTCAGAACAGAAAGAACATACCAACGCTGCACTAGACTCTTAATTTCATCTACAGGTATTTCCTTTGATTCCTGAAGCAGTAGATAAACAGCATAGGCGAAATCGATAGCCATTACTGAATTAACCAGTTTCTTCGATGTAAAGCCAGCGCTACGAATAGCCAACATAAATTGTGTGAAGTTGTATCCTTTGATGACATTGTTGATGCCTGCTTCAAGTTCCTTATATGTGGATTCCACAATTTCTTCCTTGAATTCACGAGTCTCGAAATCACGACCTGAAAGCATAGCCACCAAGTCTGCTAACTTAGCTCTCTTACAGCGATGCATAAATGCTACACGTAGCACATCGTCACATTCTGGGTCATATACTGTTTCCTTGTCATCTTTTAGCCACTCCAGTTTGCTAAGATAACCAGAAGAAGCAAATACCTGATCTTTCTCTTTTATCTTATTATAGAAAGTACCATCTTTACATAGATGGGCAAAGTAATCAACAACCTTACGAAGTGTATTGCCGCCATGAATCTCGTCTGCTGCAATCTTTGACATCACAAAGTCACCTTGACTTAAGGCTGTTCCTTTGGAATTAATGCGTATGAATATATCAGTAACAACATCAATATCCAAAGACGCATCCAATTCTATTACTCCGATATTGCAATGCTGAAGGTTCTTTAGGCTTTCCAGCACCTTATGCAATTCTTCTTGGTCCATTTCTGGATTGTCAATTACATATTGGTTTATGAACTTGAAACTTGAAAAGTCAGGTTTAAATAGCTCTGCAATATCTGGAATCCATCTTTTTCCTTTTAGATGTGCAGGAGTCTGGACAGCAAACAACTCTGCATCTGGATTACCTGAGATGGCAGCAAATGGGTCAAAAGCAATTTTGACTCGACCTTCGCTATAGTCATCAAACACAACTGTTTTACCAGCAATAGCTGTCATCAAAGCCGTGATACGTTGCTGACCATCAATGAGGACTTTCTTGCCCTCAGACAGAGAACCATTCTTGAGCTTGACGGAAGGATTCTTCCAAATGATGATATAACCTGTCGGGTATCCCTTATAAAGTGAATCCATCAAGTCACGAACCTGAGACTTGCGCCATACAAACGGACGCTGAATCTCTGGGATAGCTATATCGTTAGCCTCAATTAATCAAAGCATCTGACTTATAGCCAGAGGGTAGTTATTGTATTTCTGCTTGTCCATATATAATCTTACATTAGTTCGTCAATTTCTTGCATGATTCGTTCCGTCTGCTGGAGCACATAGATGATGCGGCCGTAGTGCTTTACATCTTCGAAACTAAGAGTCATGCCCTTGCGGTCTTTGAGCCATTTCTGCGCAGGCTGATAGCCTCCAATGAAGAAGTTCCAGGCGGATTCCGGCACGCCGTCGAAGTATTGCTCTGCGTTGATATAGACGCGATTATCCTGCCAACGGTAGCAATCCACCTGCAACGAGCCTGCAACGGGGAAGGTGACACCAGTCTTTGAGGGCATGTCTTCCATCAGATGTAGCTGCCGTAGTTCCTCTCCCAGCTCTGCCAAATCGCGGAATTTCTCCCAGTCTGTTGGATAAGGTATACGTGGGAAATCAATCTTCAGGAATTCCTTGTAGCGTTCACGATAAGAAGGACTATGAAGCACCGCATAGATGTAGTCGAAGAGGGCTTGAGGATAGAGCACACCATTATATTCGCTTATTGGGTCTATCAACACATTGTCATCATAGCAGGGAAGGTAGTTCAGACTTTTGGCTATCTTATCGTACAATTCCTTTTTGAAATTGACAATGCGCTCTTCTTGGCCCATGTTCTCTTTATAGAGGTAGAGGGGAAAAACGCTCGATTGTGTTGTCCTTTCACCACATTTAGCCTCAACCAATGAATTTGTTATGAAAAAGTGAGAGCACTCTATTCCAGACTTATTGGAACGTGCAGTTACGATACCAATATTATCTTTGTGGATAAAGTTCTTCATAACATCAAACCTTGCACGCTCAATCTTGTTTACATCATAATAGATAAGCCTATTATCAAGAGGGCGATAAGATATCTTGTATATTAGTTCTTTTCGTACCGTTTCGTTATAGCAACTCTCTATTGATTTTATAATATCAGGTTCTGTGCCCTTAATAAGTATATCATCTTTCGATGTTACGATTCCCACAGAAGAAATAGGACAAAGTTCTTTTATTGAAAAACCTTTAGAATAACAGAATTCTGTTTCATTATCCCATGGTACGAATAGGTACATAGGAGCTTTGGGGTGTACCTCCTCGTACCCTATATTTTCTAAAGTGGCTCCATCAAGGAAATCATATTTCTGCTGCCTTAGTCCATATAAATCCTTATGGTATACCTTTCCAAGTTCGTCTTTGGCTTTCTTACCTATCTTGACAAACAGGTTGATGCTGACGCCCTGCATAATATCAAAAACATTCTCGTCCTTGCTTCCATCTGGGCATGTCTCTTTCTTCTTCGAGTTGCCATGAAGGTCAATGGTATAAATCTTATCGAAGGTCTTCAGCAAATTCCAGCGCATACCTCTGAACGTGGGATTATCGAGATAGCCATGAGGATTGATAAAACCAATGATGCCTTCACCTTTCTTTTCGATATAGTGTTGGGCCAAGCGAATGAACTTCACATAGTCATCATTTAGCCATTTGGGGTTACGTTCGTCCAAAGGCTGCTTTCCGCCTGGTTCTTTCTTATAGTCCTCCATCAGTGACATAATCCACTTTCCTTTGTTCTGGCTTTCTCCGCTATAAGGAGGATTACCTATGACAACCATCACAGGGCAATCACGCTTGATAACATTAGCCTCCGTTGCTTCAAGGCTTAGCCACTGGGCGAAAAGAGTACGAGGTTCATTATTGCTCTCTTCGAGGGAATTGGTCAGATAGACTTGAAGGCGTTTATCAGAGTTGTGCTGATAGCCGGTTTCACCTAAAAGCATATCGAGTTTCAAATGAGCAACGGCATAAGAGGCCATCAGGATTTCAAAACCATGCAAACGCGGCAACAAGTGTTGCTCCACATATTGCTGCCAAACACCCTGATTATCACGGTAGCGGTCGTATATCTGGTTGACTACCTCGGCAAGGAATGTACCAGTACCCGTGGCTGGGTCGAGAATCTGCACACGATGAAAACGTTTCATCTCATGCTTCATTCCATCTTTCGTGCGACCATCTCGGCTCTGCTCAACAGCCACATCACGTTCTATCTTAGAATAATCTGCTAGGCCATCTGGCAGGTTGAACTCTTTTTGCAGAATCTCGTCAACCGCCCTAACAATGAAACCTACAACAGGTTGCGGGGTGTACCAAACACCTTTTGACTTACGCAATTTGGGGTTATACTCAGCAAGGAAATCCTCGTAGAAGTGAATCATGGGGTCATGATGGAGCTTGTCGCGCACATACGAGGCCATTATTTTCTTGAGGTCAGTAGCTTGGAATACGGTAACCAAGTCATCCACAACCCAAGCAATGCGTTCGTCAAGATCATTGCCAGCCAGATTGTTGAATATCTGACGCAGAAAAGGATTGGTCTTTGGAATCAACTTTGCAGCCTCCTCACGGCTAAAGTCTTCTGGTGTGTCGTCGTGCAAACGGGCTGCAAACATACCATAAGCGATGGTCTGAGCATAGATGTCTGCAAAATCTTCAGGTTTCAGTTCCTGAATAAGTACATCTTTGAAAGCTTGATACTGACCATGTAAGTTTTTGTTGGCGTAACTCTCCGTATTTTCGTTCATGGCCTGCTCGATGATATTCTCCAAGAGTCGTGCCTTACCTGCCATAAGCTTGGCCAAACGAGATGCCGATGTAATGCGTTGGATGGCATTGTTGCCAACATGCTCTATGAGATTCAGGAACTTCTCTTCATTCTCATTGATAGCAACAATCTTGTCGCCCTTCACTTCTGCTATACGCACGCTATCCACAAACTCGCCATGCTCGTAAAGGTGGAAGTCCAGATAGTCTGTGAAGATGATATAGTCGAGGGCTTGCTTGTAGCGTGAGAACTGCTCCTTATGACCATGAGGATTGCGTCCATCAAGGTCGTTGTCACCAATGTCCTTTGCTTCAATATAAAACACAGGCATATTATCTTTACGACTGGCAATATAGTCAGGTGCGCCACACTTCTCCCTCTTGGGTTCGTTCACAATGCGCAGTTTGGGCAACAGCGTCTGCATCAACTGCTCCAAAGCGCCTCTGTAGCTGTGTTCTGTAGCATTGCCAGCGCGATACTTTTGATTAACGGTGCTGATATATTCTTTTAGGTCCATATATGCTTTAAGTTATTGTGTGCAAAGATAGAAAATATCTTTGAAAGAACCAAATTTTTGAGCAGCGAATGCAAAGAAAAACTTGATTTTACTTTCTTTTACCTAAAGGTGAAAAGTGTGGCGATGCAATGCTGAGTCGCGGAAGCTGGGGTTGGTCAGTATGTAAACGTAGCCTTCGCGCTGGGAAACTCGTACACCAATTCATCCATGTCGCTACGCTTCTTCATTTTACGGCTCAAACATATCGGAGCTAACTTCCTTCTACAATCTCTTTGGCCAAGGAGTTGAGCGCATCAACATCAATAGTCTCCAAAACTATTTTCTCTGGTTCCAAGTCCAGAAGGAACTGCATATAGTTGGGTAGCGTCAGCAACTGACCATCGCGTCCGATGTTATAGTCACCAAATTTGATGATGTGCTTGACGTGATATTTTTCAGGATGGGCCAACACCGTTTTGACACTTTTAGCCTGTGCGGTTTTGGCTTTGACCTCAAGAGGGATGCATTCCCCATTTATTCGTACAAGGAAATCTAACTCTAAGCCAGAATCTTTCTGAAAATAATACAGGTTCTGTGCCTTCTTGTGAAGGGTATCGGCCATCAGGTTCTCATAGATGGCGCCTTTAAACCCGCCCAGATTTCCCTGAATGATGTCGGCACGTGTACCAGGCCCCAACATCTCAATGAGCAGACCGATATCAGCCGTATAGACCTTGAAGACATTGTCCTTAGCATTGCCTTCCATCGGCAGCCCCGTAATGTTGGTATTATAACAACGGCAGATAATGCCTGCATCCTCCAGCCATTGCAGCGAGCCCATGTAGGTTTCACTCCGACCTCCAGGCTTCACCTTGTTGTATTGGAACTTCTTATTGTCCTTGGCCAACTGCTTGGGAATGGAGTTAAAACACTCGCGGATATGGGGCTTGTCTTTATCGGGAGCATATTTCACCATATCGTCGCGGTATTCCTTCAAAATAGATTTATGGGCCTTGCTAACCTCGTTCAAATTATTGGTGTTGAGATATGCATTGATGGGTTCAGGAAGTCCGCCAATGGCCACATAGAGATTCAGCAGGCTTTTCATCGCCACATGGATACCTGACGGAACAGGAGTCTCTTCGCGATAGAACCTCCGCAGAGCCTCAATTACTTCCTTGTTGACACCTTTGGCCCAAAGAAATTCCTCGAAATCCAGTGGATACATCTCAATGATTTCTTCTGAACCGACAGGTACTGAATTTATGCCTGGCTCTTTCTGACCAAGCAACTTGCGATGTTGTTTCTTCTTCTCGTCGCCATAACCTTGAACGCCCAGCAGCGAGCCTGTAGCAATCACATCGAAACGTCCGTCTTCTTTGAAGAATTTGAGTGAAGTGCGTGCTTCAGGACACTCCTGAATCTCGTCAAAAATAAAACAAGTATCGCCAGGAGTGAACGTGACGCCCTGAATCTGTGCAGAGAGGTTGAGCAGGATATCGTTAACGTCTTTCGAGCCCAAAAACGCATTGATTCGCTCTGGTTGTTTGATGAAGTTGATATAAATGACATTCTGATAATTTGCCGCAGCAAAATGCTGAGCAATAAAGGTCTTTCCGCATTGGCGAATGCCCATAATCACCAGAGGTTTGTGTCCATCGGTACTTTTCCATTGTACCAACACGTCTTCAATTTTCCTTTTCAGCATTTTTTTAAACGACTTTTTTTATACAATTACACTTTTTTAAACGACTTTTTGGTATTTCGCTACACTTTTTCCAACGACTTTCCGCTGCAAAATTACACTTTTCAATCGAAACGACCAAACAAATCGGCAAAAAAATAACAAACGCGGCGCGATTAATAGGGAAATCATCCTGCAGAAATAGGGGTTTTCCTCGTGGGGTTATCGGATTTTTTTCTCACTTTTGCAGCGTCAAATGATTAAAACGAAAAAGCGTATGAAAGAAAATCGTGTTATTGCATCGGCCCTCATAGCTGTGGGCATTGCAGTTTTGGGATTGTTTGTCAAGGCTGGCATCGACAATTTTGCCAACAAGGACCGCAAGGTGACGGTGAAGGGTCTGGCTGAGCGCGAGGTGCCTGCTGACAAGGTGACGTGGAGCATCGGTACGAAGGTGACGGGCAACGACCTGCCCTTGCTCTATGAGAACATCAACATGCAGACGGACAAGATCAAGCGGTTCTTGCGTCAGAACGGTCTGGACGAGAAGGAAATCACGGTGAATCCGCCTTCCATCAGCGACCTTGAGGCTCGCGAATGGGGTGACAACCAGAAGAACTTCCGCTACATCGTCACCACGACGATTACGGTGGCTACGAACAAGGTGCAGGAGGTGAACAAGGCCATCTTCAAACAGGCAGAGCTGCTGAAGCAGGGTGTCGCCATCGACAGCAGCAATCCGCAGTATGAGTATGCGTCGTTCCAGCAGATGAAGCCTGAGATGATGGCGGAGGCTATCAAGAACGCGCAGAAGACGGCGGAGCAGTTTGCCGAGGCCAGCAATTGTGACTTAGGTCCGATTCAGACGGCCGGGCAGGGTCAGTTCGAGATAGAGGACCGCGACCAGAACACGCCGTACATCAAGAAGCTCCGCGTGGTGACAACTATCACCTACTCGCTGAAGGAATAGGACTGATTGGAAAACAAAAAAAACTCGGGAACGGCCTCAAAACCGCTCCCGAGTTTTTTGTTAATCCGTTAGATCCGTGGTCGTCTAAACCGGCGTAAGCCGATTCTTCACTCTTCACTTAGAATGGGCCGAATCCCATACATGACGTTGTTCCCAGGGCCGTGGCGGCCGCCGTGATGGCTGCTACTATCACCTTCAACAGCACATCCCAAAATCGCTTACTCTTCATAATTTGGTTTCAAGTTTCAAGATTCAAGTTTCAATTTTCAATTCTCAATTTTATGTAACTTCGTTCCATGACTTTTGTCACGACTCGGCAAAATTCGAACAAGCTCGATTTTGCTCTCGCTGCTCCAAAAGTTCAATTTGAAAAGAGTTGCCCCGCGAGGGGGCGAACTCTTTTAATCCTGTCCCATGCCGTCGTCGTTGCCGCCGCCGTTGTCACCGCCGGTGTTGCTGCCGCCACCATTCGTGGGATTCGTGGGATTCGTGTTCGAACTATCACCGCCGTTCGTGGTTCCGTTGCCGCCGGAGTTCTCCTCTGTGGCTTCGCTGCCGGTGAGGATGCCGGTGAGGCGCTTGACCTCGGCCTTGGTCTTCGAGGTGAACGACAGCTTGGCGTCGGCGTTCATCTTCTCGATGACGGTGTTGCCGGTGGCCTGCATGATGAGCTTCACGTCGCCCACGGCAAATTGCTGTGCGGCGGGGTTGGCCTGCAGCTCTTCGTCGGTGCGCTGTGCGCCGCGGCCGGCTGCAATCTTCGCGCCCTTCTCCAGCGTCAGACCGTTGGCGTCGACGGAGGCCTTAAACAGTCCGAGGTTGTCAATCTTGACGACGAAGCCCTGCAGCGCCAGTTCCCTGATGCACTTGGCGGCGTCGGTCAGAATGCCCTCGACCAGACCCTGCGAATAGATCGCGTTGTGTTCGTGCATGTGCTCAGCCAGGTCGGCCTTGCTCAGCGTGCCCTTGTACTCGACGCGGGCG
>ONKX01000001.1 GCA_900318555.1 uncultured Prevotellaceae bacterium
TGGGATGTGCTGTTGAAGGTGATAGTTCTCTGACCTGAAGGTACAGAGCGACTTCGTCGATTTGACAGCCATCACGGCGGCCGCCACGGCGCTGGGAACAACCTCTTGTATGGGACTAGGACCTATTTCGCTTTAGAGCGACTACAAAAAAATCGGGCTCACCGCATGGTGGGCCCGTTTATTTTAATGTTAAATTTATTGAAAAACGATAAAGTTTTATCGAATTTGTTTGGCGGAATGAAAAATAGTTCCTACTTTTGCATATCGAAATTCGATAAACATATAAACGGAATCAATAAATAACATCATTAAAACAATAAAAGTATGGGTACAATTAATTTGTTTCGCAATGCAGTAAAGAATCCGATCACCACGGTTGTCCTCGTGGTTGTAACCATTGTAATGGCAGTTGTCATCTGTGGCAACATTCATGACATGCACGCCGCCACGACAGGCTACGACTATTGCCAAAGTCTCTGCTATCTGTTCGAGAACATCTGCGTCTGCTATTTCATGGCCATCTTCTTCACTATGTATTATCTTACTTATATCAATAAGCAGTATTCCAAGTGGAGCATCTGGTTGTTTTATGCGTTGGGAGTGTCAGTATTGATAAAATTCTTCATAGCAGGCTTGATGTTTCGCTATGTTTACCATCATGTTGAAAGCGAATACATGGACAAACTTCCCTCACTGGCCAGGACAATCTTCTCAGGAGCCGTCTACTGGATTGCCATCGTATTCTTCCTCGTGCCCAAGTTCATCAAGGACACCATGAAGCTGAAGGAAGAACAGGAATTAACGATATAATGCCTATGGGAAAGATTATTGTAAATCTCGATGTTGAGATGGCTAAGCGCAAAATGTCGCTGAGCGAACTGGCTGATCGCGTAGGTCTGACGCTGGCCAATCTTTCAATTCTGAAGACGGGTAAGGCCAAGGCCGTGCGTTTCACGACCCTTGAAGCTATCTGCCGCGAATTAGGTTGCCAACCTGGCGACATCCTCGAATACAGAGACGAATAAATAAAATAAGTAATTATGAAGCTTAGAGATTGCGACGCCACACTCAGACCAAAGGTCAGAGAATGCCCATATTGTCACGAGATTATTTCTTTAAAAAGATGTCTTAAATACATTTACCGAGGCACCAACTATACAACCGTCTGTAATCATTGCAATAGGAGCGTCAAGTTGGCAAAAGAGCCGATACCTTTCAAGTATTGTGTATTTGCAGGGTTCCTAAGCATATACGTGCCGATGAATCTGTTCTTGTATGTCTACAAGATGTCCTTTGTCGATTCCCTGATTTATAGTCTGCCATTCGTCGTGGCATGTATTTTAGTGGTAGGAATTCTTACTTTTAGTAAGATTCGCTTTAGTGGAGATATGTAATCCAAGCAATGACACCACAAAAATCGGGCTCATCGTTTGGTGGGCTCGTTTTTTTTTCGTACCTTCGCAGCCAAAATAAAATATGATTATGAAGAAAATTTTATTGATAGCAGCAATGGTGGCTGTGGTGATGCCAGGAATGGCACAACAGACAAAGTATTCCGTCAGCGGAATCAGTAGCGACAATGGTAGTGTGGTGTATCTGACCAACCAGAACAACATGGTCCTCATCGACAGTACGGCTGTGGCCGAGGGTAAGTTTGTGTTCGCAGGGGCTGTGGACAAGGACGCCCTGCTGACAGTGAGACTGAAGAATGCTGATTGGCAGACACCTTTCTTCAACGACGGCACACCCATCACCATCAATCTGAACGACAGCACGCTGAAGGGCTCGGCGCTGAACGAGAAGCTGAATGCCTACGACCGTCAGATGAACGAGCCGTTGGCACGCTTCAGGGCAAAGCTCGCTGGAATGACGAAGGAAGAGAAAGAGGCCCATGAAGAGGAGCTGAATAATGAGGTGAAGAAAATATTCGACGACGAGACAGCCTTTGTCAACAAGATTTTCGTCGACGA
The DNA here is from genome assembly GCA_900318555.1 of uncultured Prevotellaceae bacterium. Classification (GTDB taxonomy): domain Bacteria; phylum Bacteroidota; class Bacteroidia; order Bacteroidales; family Bacteroidaceae; genus Prevotella. Next base: position 1,971 of record ONKX01000001.1, read on the forward strand.
GCGTAACACCCTGATTCCCGTGGCCTTTGCCGAAGAGTTCTTCTACGAGAACGGACTGAGGGCTTACGACAAACTGGTAGCGGAAAAGGTGGCCTTTGCCAGCCATCCTGCGCTGAAACAAGCGCGAGAGATTGTGGCCTTCACGCTGGCTCCTGCCGAAAAGATTCTCTTCATCGGCCAGCAGTTTACGGATTTGGAAATGGCTGCCCCCGACGGTAAGATGCACAAGGTCAGCGAACTGACAGGCACGGGCAAGTGGGTGCTCGTAGATTTCTGGGCTTCGTGGTGTGGTCCCTGCCGTGCGGAGATGCCTAACGTGTTAGACGCCTACAACAAATACCACGCCAAGGGTTTCGAGGTGGTCGGCGTCTCGTTCGACAACAAGAAAGAGGCATGGGTGAAAGGCATCGAACAGCTGAAGTTGCCCTGGCTGCAGATTTCCGACTTGAAGGGCTGGGGGTGTGCTGCTGCATCCATTTATAATATTGACGGCATCCCCGACAATATCCTTATCGACCCTCAGGGCAAGATTACCGATCGCGCCCTTCGCGGCAAGGCCCTGCAAAGTCGTCTGCAGGAAATCTTCGGAGAGTAATTGCAAAGAACGATGATAGTATGTATCGCTGAGAAGCCCAGTGTGGCACGGGATATTGCACGCATTATCGGTGCGACGACGAGCCACGACGGGTATATGGAAGGAAACGGTTTTCAGGTGACGTGGACGTTCGGCCACCTGTGTACGCTGAAGGAACCGCACGACTATACGCCGATGTGGAAGGCATGGAGCCTGACATCGCTACCGATGATTCCCGAGCGTTTCGGCATCAAGCTGATTGACGACAACGGCATCAAGAAGCAGTTCTCGATTATCGAAGGCCTGATGCAGAAGGCCGAGCGCATCGTGAACTGCGGTGACGCGGGACAGGAGGGTGAACTCATCCAGCGATGGGTGATGCAGAAGGCTGGGGCAAAGTGTCCCGTGAGCCGACTGTGGATATCGTCGATGACGGACGAAGCCATCCGCGAAGGGTTTTCCAATCTGAAAGACCAAGCCGACTACCAGCCGTTGTATCTGGCCGGACTGTCGCGAGCCATTGGTGACTGGTTGCTGGGCATGAACGCCACGCGACTGTACACGTTGAAGTACGGCCAGAACCGCCAAGTGCTCTCGATAGGTCGCGTGCAGACCCCTACCCTCGCTCTCATCGTCAATCGCCAGAAAGAGATTGACACCTTCAAGCCCGAGCCGTATTGGGTGTTGGCAACGGTCTATCGCGACACGACATTTACGGCCACGTCGGGCAAGTTTACGTCGAAAGAGGAAGGCGAGAAGGCCTTTGCCACCATCGAGGGCAAGCCGTTTACGGTGACGAAGGTGGAGAAGAAAGAGGGCAAGGAACAGCCACCGCAGTTGTATGACCTGACGTCGCTGCAGGTGGATTGCAATAGGAAGTTCGGCTATTCGGCAGAGATGACGCTGAACCTTATCCAGGCACTCTACGAGAAGAAATACACGACCTATCCGCGTGTGGATACGCAATACCTGTCGGACGACATCTATCCGAAGTGTCCGCAGACGATGAACGGCCTGTATCAGACGAAGTTTCAGGGCGTGGCTCCGTATGTCGAACTCATCAAGCCCATTGGAGGCAAGGCGCTGAAGAAGTCGAAGCGCGTGTTTGACTCGTCGAAGGTGACCGACCACCACGCCATCATTCCCACGGGGGTTATTCCGCAGGGGCTAAGCGATGCCGAGCAGAAGGTGTTCGACCTCGTGGCAAGGCGGTTTATCGGAGTCTTCCTGCCGGATTGCAAGTTTTCCACGACGACGGTATTAGGCGAAGTGAGGAGTGATTCGGGGGATGTTGCGACTGAGTCGCAACAAACAGTGGAGGGCGCCAAAGGTGGGGCTTCCGATGCTGTTGAGTTCAAGGTGACGGGTAAGGAAATCCTTGATCCGGGCTGGCGCGTGGTGAGGGACAAAACCCCAGATAATACGGAAACTCCAGAGAATTCCGAGAATTCCGATAAACCCGCTGACGAGGAGCGCACATTGCCGACCTTCGTGAAAGGCGAGAGCGGCGACCACCAGCCCACGCTGACGGAGAAATGGACCACGCCGCCACCTTATTATACGGAGGCTACTCTGTTACGTGCCATGGAGACGGCAGGTAAGTTCGTGGAGGACGAGACCCTGCGTGCCGCCATGAAGGAAAACGGCATCGGACGTCCGTCGAGTCGTGCGGGCATCATCGAGACGCTGTTCAAGCGCCACTATATCCGTCGTGAACGCAAGCGTCTGGTGGCCACACCGACAGGTATCGAGCTCATCGACCTGATTCGCGAAGACCTACTGAAGAGCTGCGAGCTGACGGGTATCTGGGAGAAGAAATTGCGCGATATTGAGGCTAAGAAATACGACCCGAAGCAGTTTATCGACGAACTGAAGCAACAGGTGACCGATATCGTACACGACGTAATGAGCGACCCCACCAACCGTCGCATCACCGTGATGCCCCAAGAGGAAGAAAAAAAGAAGAAAGGCAATAAAAAGGGGTGAAACTGCGTTATATAGTCAGTATGAAGAATTATTGGCTGTTGGCAATCGGCTGTTGGCTGTTGGCACTCGTCACTGGATGTGCGGGGGCCGATCAGGCCGTGAAGAAGGGTGACAAGTTCTACGCCCTGGGCGAATATTATGATGCTGCCAACCAATATAAGAAGGCCTATTCGCAGACGCCTCCCAAGCAACGTGCCCTGCGCGGAAAGCGGGCATTGAAGATGGCTGAATGTTATCGGCGCATCAACTATACGCAGAAGGCCATTGCCGCCTACAACAATGCCGTTCGCTATAAGCAGGAAGACTCGTTGACGCACCTGTACCTGGGTCAGCAACTGATGAAAAACGGCAGTTACAAGGAAGCCGCGAAGGCGTTTCAGACATTCTTGGACTCGGCAGGGAATTACGCATTTTCGGATTCACGAGATTATGTACAGCTGGCTCGCAGGGGACTGCGTTCGGCACAGCAGGCTCCCGCGTGGAAGCAGGAGGGTTCAGCCTATACCGTCAAGCGCGAGAACTTCTTCAATTCGCGACGGGCGGAATATTCCCCCATGTTGGCTGGCGAAGAGAACAACCAGCTGTTCTTCACCTCCACGCGTAATCAGGCCAAAGGCGACGAGCTGAGCGGTATCACTGGAACGAAGAACGGAGATATCTTTATGTCGCAGAAGGATGATAAAGGTAAGTGGCAACGGCCTGAAGTCATCGACAGCGAGCTGAATTCAGAGTTCGACGAGGGTGCCTGCTCGTTTACACCCGACGGTCGGACGATGTATCTGACGGTTTGCAAGACCGACCCCCAATATCCGCGCTATGCCGTTATCGCCACCTCAAACCGTAGTGATGCTGCATGGAGCAAAGCGACGGAACTGAAACTGACACACGACACGCTGTCGGCCTATGCCCACCCTGCCATCTCGCCTGACGGAGAGTGGCTCTACTTTACCAGCAATATGCCGGGCGGAATGGGTGGTTACGACATCTGGCGCGTCCGTCTGACGACGAGTGGTGTGGCAGGCGTAGAAAACCTCGGCGCACCTATCAACACCCCTGGCGATGAAATGTTCCCAACGTTCCGACCCAATGGTGATCTCTACTTCTCGTCGGACGGTCACGAAGGTATGGGCGGACTAGACATCTATATCGCCAAACCTGCTGAGAATCACGACAATATTTCTGAAAACTCACAACTCTACGAGCTGGAACATCCGGGCTACCCGCTGAACTCGCAGGGCGACGACTTCGGAATGACCTTCGAGGGACTGAAGAACCAAGGATTCTTCTCGTCGAATCGTGGCGACGGCAAAGGCTGGGACCACATCTATTCGTTCTACAACCCCGAAATCATCCAGACGGTAACGGGTTGGGTGTACGAACAAGACGGCTACGAACTGCCTGCAGGCCAGGTGTATATGGTGGGCAATGACGGTACGAACCTCAAGTTGAGCGTCAAGGGCGACGGTTCGTTTACCCAGCAAATCAAGCCTGGCGTGGATTATGTGTTCCTGGGCACGTGTAAGGGTTTCCTGAACCATCAGGAGCAGTTGCGCGTAGAGCCTTCCACCGAGTCAGAGGACTACGTCTTGCAGTTCCCGCTGGCAAATATCATGGCGCCTGTGCTGATTGACAACATCTTCTACGATTTCGACAAGGCCACGTTGCGTCCGGAATCGAAAACGGCATTGGACGATCTTGTCAAACTGCTGAACGAGAATCCCAATATCACCATCGAACTCTCGGCACATACCGACTACAAAGGTTCGGCAGAGTATAACAAGCGCCTGAGCCAGCGTCGTGCAGAGTCGGTGGTGAATTACTTGATAGAACACGGCATTGCGGCCGACCGCCTGACACCTGTGGGTTATGGCAAGGAGAACCCCAAGAAGATTCGCAGGAAGGTGGCAGAGAAGTATCCGTTCTTAAAAGAAAACGACGTCTTGACGGAAGAATTCATCAAGACGCTGGAGAATGAGGAACAGCAGGAGGAGTGCAACCAGCTGAACCGTCGTACGGAGTTTAAGGTGCTGAGAACTACCTACGGACTCTTTCCGAAGAAATAACCTCGCCAGCCCCCACCAACAATAATCCGAAGACGACGGAGAATATCATCATCAAATTGATGCTAAACGACTGTGTGGCCAATGTGCGCAGCATCACTTCGAAGTGTACGGCCAGCAATTCCCATCCGCGGAACACGATGAACAACACCACGAAGGTAGTGATGCAGAAGACATTCCACAGACGGTTAAACGTCCGAAGTCTGACATTTGAGGTCTGAAGTTTACCTTCGGCCTCAATGCGCTGAATGACGCGCTCCGTGAATCCGTTGTCGTCTATCTGCTGACTGGCAGCGTCGTTGAAAAACTGCTGTAGCAAGCGTTCGTTATCTTCCATCATATCCATTCTGTCTTAAATAGTTAGCTAATTTCTCTTTGCCTCTGGACAGGTGTGACTTCACCGTGCCCTCTTTGAGGCCTGTAATCTTGGCAATACCTGCAATGTCGTATCCGTCAATGAGTTGCAGGGTGATACATGTGCGTTCGTCAGGTTTCAATAGCGCCAAAGCAGCGTAGATATCCATCTTTAATGGCTGTTGGCTATTGGCTGTTGGCTGTTGGCGTTCTGCTAATTGCCAATCGCTAACCGCTAACTGCCGTTTGCGCGTATAATCGTAGAACACGTTGTAGGCTATGCGCATAATCCACGTCTGGAACGAGGCCAGCCCACGGAAGGAAGCGATATTCGTATACGCCTTGAGGAACGTGTCCTGAGCCAGGTCGTCACTCAACTGACTATCGCCCAACGTCTGATGCAGGAAAAACCTGCGAACGGGTGACTGATATCGGCGCACGAGCTCGTCGAAAGCCCGTCTATTGCCCGATATAGCCACCTGCGCAACGAGGGAGATGTCAGTGAGGGAAGCCATTTACTGATTCATCAAAGCATTCTTCTCAGGAATGATGATCCACGCTACGATATAGAAGGGAATGCCTGCGAAGGCCGTGAACAGCGTCAAAGCGGCGTAACCCAAACGTACTGCAACCGGGTCGAAGTCCATATACTCTGCAAATCCTGCGCAGACGCCGCCTAATACGCGGTCGTTGCTGCGTTGTAGTTTCTTAGTCATAATCTCTGTCGTTTAAATGTTGTTGTTATCGTTTTTGTATAAATCTCTGTCGTTGTTCTTGCGAGCCGTACGCGCGGCAAACACCTTGCCCAGTCCGATGCAGAACACCAGTGCGCCGATGCCAAAGCCGACTTGTCCGGCTGCATAGCCCAGGAATATCATCAAGCCCACGCCTACGAAGCACTGGCGCATTCCCTTTTGATATTCATTGTCACTATCTATCGGCTTGTCTTCCAACAGCTGGTCGGGAATGGGCTGTCCCTGTTGCATAGCCATCTGTGCGAGCTTCATCTTCTGCTTGCGGTTCTTGTTGATGAAATAGAACAGCACGATGATAATCAGTACGGGAGCCAATACGAAAAGGATGAGCAAAACACCCAGTACGAAGAACATGCCTGATATGTCTTTAGCATCCATATTACTGAACACGTGGTGCACCATGCTTCCCAAGTCTTCGTCGTCAACCTCATAGGTCGTCGAATTGCTACTCCAGGGAGAGGTCGGATAAGTGACGGTGACTGTCCCCTTATGTTTCGTAACTGATGATGTAGCTGTTGCCGTATCCGTACTCGTCGTATCGGAATAAACCTCTACAGCATCCTTGCTCGTCGAGTCCACCAATTCGCTCTGTGGCGTGTGACGGTGCCTCTGAGCTGCTGTCTGTACGCCCATTCCAAGCGTCAGAAGCGTTGTTAATGTTATTAGAACCTTTTTCATATTCGTTTTGTTTTGGTATTTATCGTTTTACTTTCCAACAGTCAGTCCAGAGATGTTCATATCGCCAGATCCGCGTACATTATACTTATAGTCCTTGACGTTGCCTGAGAGCGTGATGTCGCCAGAGCCTATCACGTTGGCATCCACAGTACCGCTGTCCTCAAGCCTCATCTTGATGTCGCCAGAACCAACGACCTGCGCGCCTGCCCACAGAGTCTTCACATGCTTCACGTCCACGTCGCCAGAGCCCACCAGCGAGACGTTAACACGGTCGCAAATGATGTCGTCGAACCTGATGTCGCCAGAGCCACTCAGTGTGATATCGAGATTGTCGGTATCCACAAGACCATTAGCCTCGAAGTCGCCAGAGCCTTTCAGTTCAATGCCGAGGAAATCGGGAGAGGTCACAAAGACCGTAACGCCGTCAGCATCAGAAACACCTAAGTTCAGGAGCTTACCTTCACCCTTCATCCTAACCACCAGCTTGTTGCCAGTCACATAGGTCTCTACGTCGTCGAGAACCTTTACGGGAGCCTCAACACGTACGGAGAACGAGTCGGCCTGAGCATACTTCACGTCTAACGAACCCAGTTGTTCTATGCGCTCAAAGCCCTTCAAATCACGTTCCTGTATTCCGTGTGGATCGGTTTTCGAGTAATGCACCTTCAATCCGTGACAGGAACAGGATGTCAACATCCCCAGAACCACAACTGATAATAATAAAATCTTTTTCATAACTGCGTCTTTTTTTGTTTCTTTTTATCCGTTAGACGTTAGATATTACTATTTGGTTGCAAAAGTACGAAAAAAAAATGAAAAGCCCCAAATTCACGGCAATGAACTTGGGGCAGTTAATATATAAAGTCGTCTCTCTCAATTCTCTTACTTCACCATAACCTTACGGCCGTTGATGATGTTGAGACCCTTCTGGGGAGCATCAAGACGCTGACCTGCGAGATTGAAAATCACGGCCTTGCCAGTATTGACGTCAGCATTGACGTCGCTGATGCCAGTAGTAGGCAATTCACCCCAGATGATGTTAGACTTCTTGCACTCTCCGGCACCATAATAGATGCTCTGGATGCCTACTTTTGTCCATGAGTCGAACACTGCAGCATCGTCGTAGAAGTAGATGCTATGGTTGCCGTCCCATGAGCCGTAGTTGAAGCTGAAAGGCACCTCAGTGACATCTCCTTCGAGTCCGTAATACATCTCTGCTTTGAAAACGTAAGGCTCCTGCTGACCACTCTTGTCAACCCAGACGGTATAGAACATCTTCTGAGGATTCAGAGTCTCACCATTGCTTCCAGTGGTGGGGATGCGGCAAACGACACCATGTGACCATTCACCGAAATCAATGCTGTTGATAGTCGGGTCAACGGGCGTAGCAGCCACCTCGTTGAACTTCGTAATGGTGACATTTTTAAAGAGCTGACGGGCAATCATTTCAGTCAGCGAAGCGTTAATGGCCAATCTCTGGCCAGTAGTAAACTGTCCCTTCTCAGCATCATAGTCGAGCACGGTGTCAGCCAACTTACCTTCGTTGTCGATAGCGGTGAAATAGTAGTCCTCGGAAGACATCCAGAAGGACACCGAACCCATGAACTGGTTGGCTGGAATGACATACTGGCCAGCCTCGTTCTTAGTAGCTTTCACCCACAAGTCGGCAGCGTTGCTATTGACGTTAGCAGCCAGACCCTGAATATACAAGTCGTCGCCGGCAAAACCTGCCTTCAACCACATCGTCAGCTCGACAGGTTCCTCAAACGACTTCTCATCAAGGGCATTTAAGACATAGGTATCCGTTACCAGACCGTCAGGAGCCACAACGGCTGTAGGCACATAGTCAGTGGGGAACACCTCGATGCTGTTCAGCTGGGTATTGCCGGCAATGGTCACTACCACCTTCTGGGCATAGCCCGTCCAGACATTACCTTCAAACGCACCGGTGTCGGCACTGTTGCCATCGTTCCACTTGCCGTTGTTGAACACCAGCTTGGTGATAACCTTGCCCAGGGGAACCTCGAAGGTCATCGTACCGCCATAGACGCGCAACTGCGGACCGTTATTGGTGCTCCAGAAGCGGTTAGGAGTTTTTCCTGTGCTGGGCGAGACTGTCAGCGTCACCTTACCATCCGTGAACGTGCGGTCTTCGGTGATGTCACCATCATTGCTGTCGTTCGACGAGCAAACCACCTCCATAGCATTGAAGTTGAACGTAGCCTTCTCGTAATCCTTAATGGAGAGCCAGAAGATTTCCGACTTGTTCTCCACGCCACCACCAGTATAGATGCTCTGAATACCAACCTTGTTCCACAATTTGTAGTCCGACTGTCTTAAGTAAATATACTTCGGACGGAATTCTTCGCCGTTCGTATAGCCATAGGGGAATGCCGTCATGCTTTCTGTCAGGACAGGATAGTCAGCAGGATCGAAGGTCACAGGACTGATTTCCTGCTCCACATCCTTCAGGAACTGGAATGTCAGCTTCGACGATGCCATTGCGTTACCCTCCGTATCGGATGTAGGTATACTGAACAAGACAACAGGGCCGTCAGTACCATCGTAAATCTGAGAGATATTGGGCGTGGCAGGCGTACCAGCCTTCTCAACCACCTTGTTCAGGACAGGATTGTTATAGACGTCACCCTTCAGGTTTGAACCACCCGTATAGATGTATATCTCACCCTCAGCCGACATCTTGCCTGCCTCTGCGTCGTAAGTGAAGATGATGTCTTCCTGGCGGAGGAAGAAATTATAGGAATTCATGGCACCGTCGTCATAATAGCCGAAATACTGGTTACCTGGGAAAGTGATGGTATTGCCGTCCAGACTACCCTTAATCCACGATTCCGGCAGATAGGTGCACAAGCCCTGCAGATAGACATCAGTACCGTCGAAGCCAATATTCACGTAACCGGAAACAGGGTCACCGTAGTTGGTCACGGCGTTGATGGCCCACTCGTCGGTCTGCAAGCCCTCAGGAGCTACGACCACCTCCGGACCTTTAGGCTTCTCCTTGGTGAAAACGGGGTAAATCCAGTAGGCATAGACGGACTCCAGGGACGTTGCCACCGCACTTTCAGCAATAATGGCTGTAACAGACTTCAGCTCGCCAGCTGTCGCATCGTAGTTGAAGACGATGCTCTCAGTCATATTTCCTTGACTGTCGCCACCTACGAGATAGTCCGACGCTTCATCAATTCCACCTACAAACTGGCTATTCTCAAAGGTCACGGTATTACCGCTGATGGTACCCTTAATCCAACTCTGATCGAAGTAGAAGGACAAGCCCTGAATATAGAAGTCGTTGCCGTCAACAGCCACTTTTACCGTCGGTATATTCAGGGTATAGTCCTCAAAGCCATACCGACCGTACAGCATAAACGTGCCACCTGCGGTGTACCATTCCTCCACGTTGGCAGTGGAAGGAGGCGTCACAGCAGCGCGTCTGGCTGATTTGTTGACAAACTGAGCAGGAGCAGAAACACCGGTCATGGTTGCCGTTCCACTGACCATCGGCTCCATGGGACGCAGCTTCGTCCCTTTTTGTGCGAATGTCATTACACTGAACAGTGCAACAAGCATCGCTAGAAGAGTAAATCTTTTCATAAGCATTTGTGTTAATATATTCGTTATAATTATAAAAAAAGTTGATTTGAACGCCAAAGGTACAAATTAGTGGGCAAAATGCAAAAGAAAATTGGCTTTTTCTTTTGTACTTCACGCAACATTTCGTAATTTTGCACCATAATGACGCAACTGCCTGCCGACTTTACAGAACGGACACGCCAATTGATGGGTGAAGAGCGCTTCGGACGATACCTGAAATCGTTCGAGGACGTTCCCCCTGTGAGTATCCGGCTGAACCCCCGGAAGAAGGTAATGGTCAAGGATGGCGAACCCGTACCCTGGTGCCGCAACGGCTACTATCTGAAGCAGCGTCCAAACTTCACCTTCGACCCGCTGTTCCACGCAGGTTGCTACTACGTGCAGGAAGCCGCATCGATGTTCCTCGACGAGGTATTGAGGCAACATCTTACATCAGACATCACACCTCATACATCTCTCGACCTTTGTGCCGCACCTGGTGGCAAGTCTACCCTACTCCGTGCGACTTTGCCTGACGACTGCGTGCTCTACTCCAACGAACCCATCCGCAATCGTGCGAACATTCTGTTGGAAAACGTGACAAAATGGGGTTACGCGAATCACTACGTCACCAACGTCTACCCTGAGGCTTATCGTAAGTCGAAGCACCGCTTCGACGTTATCCTCTGCGACGTTCCTTGCTCTGGCGAAGGGATGTTCCGCAAGGACGAAGCCACCATTCGGGAGTGGAGTCCCCAACAGGTAGAAAAGTGTTGGCAACTGCAACGTGACATCGTCACAGATGCGTGGGCTTGTCTGAACGACGGAGGCCTGTTAATATATAGTACGTGTACCTTTAATACTAAGGAGAACGAGGAGAATATCCGTTGGATATTAGATTCATTCAAAGACGCTAAAGCACTGGATATCAACACGAAACCAGAGTGGTATATCACAGATTCTCTACTCGAAGGATTCCACGAACCCGTCTATCGTTTCATCCCTGGCATCTCGCGGAGTGAAGGGCTTTTTGTTTGTGTTCTGCGCAAAGGAAGCGGGCCGGCAATCCCCACGGAGCAGGCTGAAAATTCCCACGCTGGGAACAAAAGATTCCCACGGAGGGAACAATCCATTCCCACGCTGGGAACAATTCCTCTGCACGTAGATGGCCCTCAAGTCGAACTCACCTATCAACAAGCAATGGCCTACCTACGCCATGAAGCACTCGTACTTCCTGAGGAAACACCACGCGGATTGGTCAACGTCGCCTTCCAGGGTTTCCCCCTTGGACCTGCCAAAAACATCGGTTCGCGCGCCAACAACCTCTACCCCAAAGAATGGAAGATCAAAACGACTCATATACCCACCGATTACGAACCCATACTTAAACGATTATGAAACAATACTTAGACATATTGAACCGCATCCTCACAGAAGGAACGGAGAAGGGCGACCGCACAGGCACAGGTACCATCAGCATTTTTGGCACCCAGAGCCGTTATAACCTCGACGACGGATTCCCCCTGTTGACAACGAAGAAACTGCACCTGAAGAGTATCATTTACGAACTGCTTTGGTTCCTGAATGGCGACACAAATGTGAAGTACTTACAGGAGCACGGTGTGCGCATCTGGAACGAATGGGCTGACGAGAACGGCGAACTGGGGCCCGTTTATGGTCACCAATGGCGCTCGTGGCCTGACTACAACGGAGGCGTGATAGACCAGATTCAGTACGTCGTCGACCAGTTGAAGACCAATCCCAATTCGCGTCGCATGATTGTTTCCGCGTGGAATGTCGCTGAGGTCAACAAGATGGCATTGCCCCCTTGTCACACCATTTTCCAGTTCTACGTCGCTGGTGACCGCTTGTCGTTGCAACTCTACCAGCGCTCAGCAGATACATTCTTAGGTGTGCCGTTTAATATTGCCTCGTACGCGCTGTTGTTGCAGATGATGGCGCAGGTGACAGGCTTCAAACCAGGTGACTTTATCCACACGACAGGCGATACGCACCTTTACCTGAACCACATCGAACAGGCTAAGTTGCAGTTGACGCGTGAACCCCGTCCCCTGCCTACAATGAAGATTAACCCTGACGTCAAGAGCATCTTTGACTTCCACTACGAAGACTTCGAGCTCGTTGGTTACGATCCTTGGCCCCACATTAAGGCGGAGGTTTCGGTATAACGACATAACGCAATAACGGAAAAAATGATTAGTATTATAGCTGCTGTGGCGAAGAATCGCGCCATTGGTTTCGAGAACAAACTGATTTACTGGTTGCCCAACGACCTGAAACGTTTCAAGGCGCTGACAACGGGGCATACAATTGTGATGGGACGAAAGACGTTTGAGTCACTTCCGAAAGGTGCCCTGCCCAATCGCAGAAACGTGGTACTGAGTCGTACAACCAAAGAACTTACTGGTTGTGACGTTTACCCATCGTTGGAGAAAGCCCTGAAGAGTTGCAAGCCTGACGAGGACATCTACATCATAGGTGGAGCACGCGTCTACGAACAGGCATTACCCTTTGCTGATCGTCTGTGTCTGACAGAAGTTGACGACACACCAAAGGAGGCTGACGCTTTCTTCCCAGACTACAGCGACTGGCAGATAGCCCAGAAAGAAGTGCACGAGAAGGACGAGAAGCACGCCTTCAATTATGCTTTTGTGGATTACGTGAGAACGTCGCAGAATAGTTGATGTTCAGCGCCCCAACCTTGCGCAGTTCTTGCTTTACATCATTGATAAGCCCCATTTCGGTGTTCCTGTCGGCTCGGATGGAAACAACCATGTGCTGCCGCACGTCCTCCGGCATTCTGTCACGTTCCCTTTTTATGGCATCTCCCAACTGAGACAATGCCACAATGCGCTTGTTCACCTGGATGCATGTCTCGTCGCTGGTCACATTACCCTGTTGGTCGACGCGCTTTCCAATAAAGAGGTACACCAAACCCGACTGGTGTGCCTTTTCTATTTCTGAGCCTTGCGGAATCTGATATTGTACCTTAGGTTTCACGTCCCTCATGTGAGTGACAATCATGAAGAAGAACAGGACCGTGAAAATCAGGTCGGGCATTGCTGCCAGATTCAGTCCTGGGACCTCACGATTCTCTGTCGGGCGAAACCTACTCATTAATTATCAATTGTCAATTATCAATTATCAATTCTCCGCAATTCCCTCGCTAATGCGCTGAGGATAGCGCTGTTTGATGGCCTCCTGTTGCGACTCAGTACATTGGCTGAACGCACAGCCATACTTCTGACGAGCCATCTTGTCACGCAACGAACGATAGGCTGCAACCACCGCATTCTGCATCTCGAAATAGGCATCATAACTGGTTTTGCGGTCAGTCTGTACGGCAAGGATATACCTGTCAGTCTGTCGCGAGGCCACAAACGACTCCACCTGCTGCTGCAACTGTGCCAGCGTCACGGTCTTGTCATCGCAATACAGCACATCGTTTTCGTCCAGACGAATTTGCAACACATTGCTGCGGTTGATGTCCATCTGTTCCTGTTGTTCTTCCACAGGCGAGAGCGTACGTCCCAATCCCTTGTCACTATCCATGGACGAAGTGACCAGGAAAAACACCAACAGCATAAACGAAATGTCAGCTGTCGACGTCGTATTGAGTTCAGGAACCTCCCTGTGTTTCTGTTTCCAACGGAACATCTTACCTCTTACATCTTACATCAACCATCTTACATCAGCCATCTTACATCAGCCATCTTACATCAGCCCTCTTACATCAGCCCTCTTACCTCTCACTTCTTATTGTTCAGCCAATAGGAACGCACGGCAGAGACTATTGTAGCCACAATGGCCACACCCACTACGATATACATCAGCCAAAGCATCACTTCAGCCAAGAAAAAACCACCTGCTTCAGCCATTGTTGCGCATCTTTAATTGGGTTATTGAATCCATGAGGATAATGGCGCCTTCCTCCATTTGTGAGGTCAGGTGCTCAATCTTCGAGAGAATATAGTTATAGAAGAACTGCAGCACGACAGCCACAATGATACCGAAGATGGTGGTAATCAGCGCCACCTTCATACCTGCAGCAACAATGGTCGGGCTGATGTCACCAGCCGTCTGAATGCGGTCGAAGGCCATCACCATACCAATCACCGTTCCCAAGAATCCCAGCGAGGGGGCAACGGCAATGAACAGGCGAATCCACGTACAGCCCTTCTCCATCTTCGAGATCTGAACGGTACCAAAGTTCGTCAACTGGCGATCAATCTGCTCTAGGGGTTCCTTGACGTGCAGCAGTCCCTGATAACAGATGGAAGCCACAGGGCCACGTGTGTTGCGACAGAGGTCCTTCGCCCCTTCCGTGTCGTTCTGCTGCAACTTAGCATCCACATCACGCATCAGTTTCCTGGTATCCACCTCCGACAGCGTCAGATAGATGATGCGCTCAATGCAGAAAGCCAGTCCCAGTATCAACGCAAGAGCCACCAGCGACATAAAAGCTGCCGAGCCCTCAATAAACTTCCGTTTCAACTGTTTGTGGAGTCCGCCACCTTCTTCTGCCGCCTCTGCATCAGGTTCGCCCAATTCAGCATCCAAAGCAGCCATCACGGAGTCTGCCGCAAAGGCAGAAGAGTCTTCCGGAGCCCACATCTCTGTCGTATCCTTCGGTTCCTCGTCCTGTGCTTGCACGCGCTGAACACAAGCCAGCAAACCAATTATTGCCAATAGTGCAATCAGTTTCTTCATTTTTTTATTTCTCTATTTTCAATTCTCTATGATTTACGGGCGGCAAAATTAAGCATATTTTTTGAGATACGCAAATAAGCGCTCTTAAATCTTATTAAAGTATTCAAACCATCTGTTGCAACAACTCTACGGCAGACGCTACTGTGGGGATATTTGCAATGACCATCGAGCGCTTGCCATTCACCTCGCGGAAGTTGCAGCGACGGGGATTCTGGGCCACAAACGACAGGATGCGGTCGAAAGCCTCACTCCGATAGAAAGGGCTATCGGCATTCGACACGAAGAACAGCGTCATTCGTCCTTGTTTCAGCACAACCTTCTCGCAACCCAAAGATTTACCCATTCTGCGCAGGGGAACGACACGCATCAGTTCTGCCCCGACTTCCGGTGTAGGACCAAAGCGGTCAACCAGCCGTTTGCCATAGGCTGCCAACTGTTCGTCGGTCTGCAGGCCATCCAATTCGCGATAGAGCAGCATTCGCTCTGAGTCGCTGGGCACGTATTGGTCAGGGAAGTACATCTCCAGGTCGCTCTCGAGGGTACAGTCAGCCACAAAATCACCGCTGTCAGAGATACGTCGTTCAACGTTCAATGTTCCACGTTCAACGTCTTCGTTTCTGAGCTCCACCACAGCCTGGTTCAGAATCTTCACATAAGTCTCGTAGCCCAGGTCAGCAATGAAACCACTCTGTTCAGCACCCAGCAGGTTGCCAGCACCTCGGATGTCCAAGTCCTGCATGGCAATATGAATGCCGGAACCTAAGTCGCTGAACTGTTCCAATGCTTCCAGTCGTCGGCGGCTCTCCACAGGCAAGGCTGCCAAAGGAGGTGCCAACAGATAGCAGAACGCCTTCCTGTTGCCTCGTCCCACACGACCTCGCATCTGGTGGAGGTCTGAGAGTCCAAAGTGGTGGGCTCCGTTGATGATGATGGTATTGGCATTGGGAATGTCTATACCGTTCTCCACAATGGTCGTCGAGAGCAGCACGTCGTAATCGTAGTTCTGGAAGTCGAAGATAATCTTTTCCAGTTCCTCGGGTTTCATCTGTCCGTGACCAACGGCAATGCGGGCATCAGGCACATACTTCTGAATCATTTCCTTGATACGCTTCAGGTCGTTGATGCGTGGATTGACGAAATACACCTGTCCGTTGCGCGACATCTCAAAATTGATGGCATCTGCAATAATCTCTGCGCCAAAAGTGTGTATCTCCGTCTGGATGGGATAGCGATTGGGCGGAGGTGTCTGGATGATGCTCAGGTCGCGGGCTCCAACCAGCGAGAATTGCAACGTTCTGGGGATAGGTGTTGCACTCATGGTCAGCGTGTCGACGTTGGTTTTCATCTGGCGCAGCTTCTCCTTTGTCGAGACACCAAACTTTTGCTCTTCATCTATAATGAGAAGACCTAAATCCTTGAATTTCACACTCTTACCAATCAGTTTATGGGTACCTATCAGGATATCTATCTTGCCCTCGGCCAGGTCTTTCAGGATGGCTGTCGTCTGCTTGGCACTACGGGCTCGCGAGAGATATTCCACCCTGACGGGCAGGTCCTTCAATCGACCAGAGAACGTATGGAAATGCTGATAGGCCAACACCGTTGTCGGCACCAACACAGCTACCTGTTTCGAGTCGCAGGCTGCCTTGAAAGCTGCTCGTACTGCAACCTCCGTCTTGCCAAAACCCACGTCGCCACAGACCAGTCGGTCCATGGGGCGGGCTTGTTCCATATCGGCCTTCACGTCGTTCGTAGCCTTCAACTGGTCGGGGGTGTCCTCATACAGGAATCCTGCCTCCAGTTCGTGCTGCAGGAAGGAGTCTGGCGAGAAGGCAAAACCCTTTTGTTTCCTGCGGGCGGCATAGAGTTGAATCAAGTCGCGGGCAATATCCTTCAGCTTCTGCTTGGTGCGCTCCTTCATGCGCTCCCACTGGCCTGTGCCTAGATGCGAAAGGCGTGGAGGGTCGCCACCATCCTGCGCCTTATACTTCGACACCTTATACAACGAATGAATGGACACATAGATGGTTCCACCACCGTCGTACTGTATCTTGATCATCTCCTGATAGCCGTCACCCTGAGGCATGCGCACCAGTCCGCCAAAGCGTCCAATACCATGATCGATATGAACCACATAGTCGCCTGGTTCAAACTGCTGTATTTCCTTCAGCGTCAGTGCCACCTTGCCGCCTCGGGCCTTGTCCGAACGGAGGTTATACTTATGGAAACGGTCGAAAATCTGGTGGTCAGTAAACACGCAGAGCCTGCGGTCGGAGTCCACAAAACCAGCATGGAGGGTCTTTTGGATGGGCTCAAAACTGATGTGGTTGGAGGTTCCCCCTCCAACATCAGCTCCCATCTCTGCGAAGATATCCTTCAGTCGCTCCAGCTGCTTGCCGCTGTCTGCCAGTATGTAGAGCTGATAGCCGTCAGCCAGATACTGCTCCAGCGACTGCTGCAACAGTTCGAAATTCTTGTGGAACTGAGGCTGGGGAGCAATCTGGAACGAGAGCGTGGCATCAGGGGTAAACGAGGGACGACTGCCCATCTCTACACGTCGGAAACGCTGAATATCACTACTGAACTGTGCACCGCTGACCAACTGCATCTCGCGCTGCATCTCCATCCTGACTTCCTTCTCCTCCATCTCGGTAGCACTCTCAAGGCGCTCTGTCAGAGCCTGTTGCGAGAAACCCTCCTGATAGGTCCGTTCCACCACGTCCTGCACATACTGGAAGTCCTTAGCCACCAGCAACACATCGTCTGGCAGGAACGACAGCAGCGGCATCTTCTCTTCCACAACGCTTAACTCAGGGACTATCTCAACCTGTTCACGCATACTCTTCGACAACTGCGTGTCAACCTCAAACGTGCGGATGGAGTCAATGTCGTCACCAAAAAGGTCGATACGGAAAGGCAGTTCGCTGCTAAAGCTATAGATATCCAAGATGCTGCCGCGAAGGGCAAACTGACCGGGTTCATAGACGTAGTCAACCTCATGGAAACCCAGTTCGCGCAAAAAGTCCGTCACGTCATCAACGGATATGGCTTCACCCTTACGCAACACCAGCGTCTTGTCACTCAACTGTTTCTTCGACACCACCAGCTCTGCCAGCGCCTCAGGATAACTGACGATGAATAATTGACAATTGACAATTGACAATTGAGAATTTTGGTTAGACAACCGAGCCAGCACTTCCGTCCTCAATATCTCGTTGGCTGCATCACGCTGACCGTACTTAATGGCCCGGCGATAGCTGGAAGGGAAAAACAGCACCCGCTCCTCCCCTAACATCTGCACCAAGTCGTGGTAGAAATACCCCGCGTCATCACCATCCTGCATCACAAATAGTGTGGTCAAAGGTTCCCCCTTTGACACACCCTTCGACGCACCCTTCTCCATTATCGCTGAAAACACCACCGGTGCTGACGAACACACCAGTCCCTCGAGGAAAACCGTCTTCACCGACTTCTTCTTCAAAGTGTCTCCCAAGGCCTTCACCTGTGGCGACTGAGCATAAATTTTTAGCAGGTCCTGAATTTTCATTCCGCGAAGGTACGAAAAAAATCCGAGCCCACCAAACGAAAATTAGTTTTTCTTTGTTATTTCGAACGAGAGTACCTTCGTTTCATAATAACCCACCATTATTTCCAAATAAGGCAACGTTATTGTACGATACTCCGAAAGTAATTTTGAATACTCCGAAAGTATTTTCAATTTCTCCGAAAGTATTAACGCTGGGTTATTTGCTCACTCTCGGCGAAAGGTCACCGTACCAGCAATCCTGTTCTTGAGCCCACTTTTTTAGCCTTGCCAGTTGGACAGACTTGCAAGTCGTTGTTCCCGCAAGAGCCTTAATCTCTTCAAGGACTCCGTGCGCGAAAGCGGATGAGCTTTCCAGTATTCCACTTTCGTTCTCATTTCGGCATTCACCTTCTTGTGATATTCGTTCAATATGACTTCCATTCATCCTTATTTTAATATTTTCGTTGCAAAGATACGAAAAAATGAGAGAAACACAAAAAAACTCGTTTTTCTTTGTATTCCCGAATGCCAGTAACACCTTCCCTGCTCTCAAGAACAAACTTATTCATTATTCCCATAGTACTAAAGTCCATTCTTACAACAGCCTTAACAACAAGAAGTATTCCTCAATGCACTGAATTTTCACGAGAATTCAAGACTTAACCTAGGGTTAACTACCAGAAAGGTGCCCTTAAACCTCTGAATTTTCGTGAAAATTCAGTGAATAAGCAACCATTATTGTGCCGTAAGTCCCTGTTATCAAGCGATTTTAGCCCCCGCTCCGTCGTCTCGTACCACTTGTAAACACAACGCTGCAAACGTGTCACCCTTGTGTCACCCTGTGTCACCCTTCAAAACGGTGAATCCCCTTTATTTACTAGTATTGTGTCAGCGTGTCACCCTTTAATCGATTTTTCTTAATATTATTTCTCTTTCAAGACAACGACACAGCAGAACCTGCCAATTCTATGAAGTGCGGGGATTTTTACATTCCAATGTAGACAAAAAGACCTCTTGTGTACGAGCAATAATTAAACATTCAAAATTGGATATGGAATAGGCTTACTTATAACACTCACCTCCCATATTACAATATTGGTTATACTCTCCAGTGTATTTGTCAAGCGTAACTAGTACAATTCCACACTTTTGTTTTGCAGCTTTCTTTTTTAGCTTTTCCTCTGCGCTTTTATGAGCTGTTTCGCTCTTTACCCAAACAGAGCCACCAGATACCTTAAGGTATTTTACTTTGGTTAATCCTTCGACATCATTCTTGTCAGTTGTCAAAATTACCTTTTCCCAGTCTTTTTCACTTTCTATTGTAGGGATCTTCATCCCTTCTTCTCTACGCCCCGAAGCATACAGGATGTAATCTATGACACTCTTTGATTTCTCACTTCTTACTTCCTCATTAGGATATGTAAATATTACACATTTTGAATTAGACTCAATTACTTTTACGTTTAATTCTGTTCCGTCTTTCAATACAATTTTGTCTTGTGCATAAGAGTGACAACAGCCCATCAACAGGGCAAGCAAAATAAATAAATTTTTCATAATTGTTTTTGTTTTAAAGTTAATAATATTGTTGTTTGATTATATACAAAAAGAAAACGTGGACAAGTACTTCGTCTACGTTTACCCAGGCATCGCCAAACGCCCAATCATCTTAAACGAGTAATGCCCACGCCTTTCAGCGTGAACTCCTACTTCAGTCCTTGATGATTTCAAATTTTGGCGAATTTGGGTAAACAAGAATCTAAAAGCGGATATTCTTTGACTTGAAGGTGCAAAGCGACCCGGAGGTCAATGACACCCTATATGTCAATATGTCCTTATGTCTTTTTTAAATTTCTCTCTCAGCCCATAGGCATCATCGTATTTAGAGTTCAACATTTGTTTACATCTATACTGCCACGCCAGTGCGCATGACCTCACGATAAATGGGCGTGTCCTCATCACTTTCCAAGAGTATTGGCTCTATGTAGCAGCTGATATTGCGAGTGGCACGGCCGAGGGATACTGCCGTGTCCCACCATTTGCTTTTGTCGGCCTTGGGGACGATTACAGCAACGTCGATGTCGCTCCACTCGTTAGGGCAGTCCTTGGCGTATGAACCAAACATCATCACCTTCATCGCCGGGTCGAAACTCGGGGCGATGGCCTCTTTGTAGCGGCGTACCAATTCCAAGGCGAACTCTTTTGGCAGAATCCCCTGAATAGTATCGGGCGTAAAGGCCACAGGGTCTATAACTTTTCTTTCAGCTTTTCGAGTATCCATGCGTGAAATTGTTTGGTTTGTTCTATTATTACAGCAGTGGTCTCACAATTGAGCGTGCGAGCAATGTCATCTTTATATTCCTGATAGCGAGCCTCAATGTTCATCTGCTTGATGCCCTCAAGGAAGTCCTTCTGCTCATCGCTCATCTTCGTATAAAGGCCACACCCTTTAGCTATTCGCCCATGGTCATGAAGATAGGGCGGATCGTCCTCGCGACAGGCACACCAATAGGCCTTCAAAGTCTTCTCAATGACTTGATGGCACATAAAACCAACATATAGCCATCGGCGCGTCTGGTGCATGGCCTCGGCAGTGTCGAGGTCGTAGTCAGCTATATTGAGCCAGTATCGCACTTTTTCTTCTTGTGTCATAAATATTTTGCTGTTTCTGCCGCAAAGATACGAATAAGTGAGCAAAAAAACAAATTTTCATTTGATTTTTTTCGAACGAGAGTATTTTCACCAAGATGAAAGATAGGCATTAATTTCGAAAGTTCCAAACTTTCTTCTACTTTTTTACAAAAGTACGAGCGACTTTTGTAGAAAGAGCTTGAGAAAACGAAAGGTTCGTTGATACTTTTTGACGAATATTAATTCAGCCCCAAGATATTGGGACGCTGATTGAGGCCTGGCGAGGGAGGCTGATGATGTTACAAGAAATTCTGGAGATGCCTCTAAATACACGTGTTGACGGATATTTCATCTTTTTAGTTCCACAAAAGTCTTACCATAGGGTTGCTCCCAGTCTGCTCTGGGCTTGCTCTAAGGATGTTCCGAGTTGGAAACGACAATAAGAATGGGATGAGCGAAAAACCGAATATATTTAACGAAATTAACGATTTCGTCTAACGTTAGCAGGGAGGTTGAAGGGAAAGAGTGCCGTGCAAACAGGGAGAAAGTGCCTATGTAAAAGGGAGCGAATGCCGAGGTAAGCGGATTCGGGCGGCCGCCCGAATTAATGTGGGCGGCCGTGCTTATTATTACGGGCGGGAGGCCGCATTATTGCGACCGCCCGCCCGTAACCGAGTTTTATACCTTGAATTCATCCTATATATCCCGTGTTATATTTCTCTCAGCCCATAGGCATCAACGTTTTTAGGGTTCAACATTATAGATTACTCTTCCTCATCATCATATTTCACGACGGGAAGGATGGTTTTATACATTCGTAATGTTTCCTTGTTAGGATTTGGTTCTTCAGCTGCGACGAAATCACATTTGTCGTAGAAACCAACGGCACTGTTGGCTCCACGACTATAGGCCTCGACCGTAAGAAACTGGCAACCTGCCATATTGAATCGGGAGTCAATGGCGCGTTGGGCGATGGCCTCTATCACATACTCACCAATGCCCAGATGGCGCTTATCCTTTCTGACGGCAAGATAGGTGATTTCTATAGCAGGGTAGCTGGACTTGGCCCAGAATGTTTCCTGATAGTTGAAATCTATATCTGGTTTAGGGAAGATACCCATCTGCAACTCTTCCTTGTCGCTGATATCCAATTCCAGTTTATCGCAGCCAAGAGCAACTATTGCAACAATCTCGTCGGACTCTTTGACAGCATATACAACACAATAATGATAGTCTATACACCACTGAAGGTTTGAATGTATGAAGCGATCCATGACATCCAAACCACAATTAAATTCATCGAGCAACGTTGTGTCGTCAACGCGTTCGAAATGTAGGCGAAACTTATTCCCAGACGGCATCGAAACGAGCTAATACTTGACGGGAACGACGGAGGCGACGCTTGTCGGCATCGTTCAGCTTTTTGCTGGTCACCCTACGTACAGCATCGCGAATTTCCTCTGCGAACTTGCCTTCCACGGGCTTGTGTGGTGTGTCTATTCCTAACATAATTCTATCGTTTACTAATTATTCCGCTGCAAATATAGATAAAAAATTCGAAAGTTCCAAATTATTAGACGAAAAAGCAACTATTGTTGCGACATGGCAAAGCAAAAGCTGAGAATTCTTGTGAAGTTACGGAAAAAAAACTAAAAAAACTGGGGTTATGGCTTGGAGTTAGGAGAAATTTTGTAATTTTGCAACGGAAATAATAAAATAAGGACAAATGCACGCAAGCGACAGCATCGTTATCATACCCACGTATAACGAGAAGGAGAACATCGAGAAGATAATCCGGGCCGTGTTCGGACTGGAGAAATGTTTCCATATTCTGGTGATTGACGACGGGTCTCCTGACGGTACAGCTGCTATCGTGAAGGGAATGATGGCGCAGGAGGAGTTCAGCGACCGGCTTTTTATCCTTGAGCGTAGTGGCAAGCTGGGCTTGGGTACGGCCTACATCACTGGATTCAAGTGGGCATTGGAACGCGACTATGGCTATATCTTCGAGATGGATGCTGACTTCAGTCACGACCCCAATGACTTGCCCCGCTTGTATTCCGCTTGTGCTGATGAGGGTTACGACGTGGCCATTGGTTCGCGCTATGTCAGTGGTGTGAACGTGGTGAACTGGCCTATTGGTCGCGTGCTGATGAGCTATTTTGCCTCGAAGTATGTGCGAGTGGTTACTGGTTTCAAGGTTCACGACACTACTGCGGGCTTCAAGTGCTATAAACGTCGCGTGCTAAAGACCATCGAACTGGACAAGATTCGCTTCAAGGGCTATGGTTTCCAGATTGAGATGAAGTTTACAGCCTATAAGATTGGCTTTAAGATTAAGGAGGTTCCCGTCATCTTTGTCAATCGTCGTGAGGGTGTCTCGAAGATGTCAGGTGGCATCTTTGGCGAGGCATTCTTTGGTGTCATGCGTCTGCGCTGGGATGGCTGGACGCGGAAGTATCCTGAGATACGCGATTAGCGGTTAGCGATTAGCCATTAGCTATTAGCCAACAGCCAACAGCCCTTACTGATCCGGATTATCCACAAATCCCTGGTATTCAGGAGCTAAGGCCGACATCACCGAGTCGTAGGCCTGATTCATTGTGGCCTGGACATTTTGTGCGCCCTGCCCAATGGGATAGACGGGCTGATGGATGGTCAGCGACAGGGGATGCCACGTGGCAAAATGCCAGTCCTTCATGCGAGGCATCACGTCGAACGAACCATTGATGGTCAGTGGCACAACGGGCAGTTGCAGTTCGTCAGCCAATGCGAAGGCACCTTTCTTGAACGCGCCCATGTGGCCTGTAAACGAGCGGGCACCCTCAGGAAACACCACCACACTACAATTGCCAGTCTCCAGAATATGACGTGCAGCCTCGTAGGTATGACGCACCTTCCCCACCCCACGCTTGTCGACCATAATCTGGTGAGACTTCTGGCAGGCATAACCCACGAAGGGAATCTTGTTGATCTGGTACTTCATCATCCACTTGAAGTTACGACCCAGGAAGCCGTAAATCAGGAAGATGTCGAACGCGCCCTGATGGTTGGAAACAAAGACATACGACTGGTTGGGCTCCAGGTGTTCACGACCCTCGACCTTGACAGGCAACAGGAACACACGCGTGATGGTTCGCGCCCACCAGCGACCAGGGTAATAGCCCCAATAGTGACCATCACCCAACGTACATCCTACGCCCACCAGGAATGCAGTCCAGATGGTCATTACAATGGTGACGGGAATGGCAATAAAAACCTGATAAATGCAATATAGAATCTTCATATCAATTCTTACTTCTAAGTGTGATGACCGCAATCTCGCCAGGGAGACCTAAGCGGAAAGGAATGAGTGCGCCCAATCCTGTAGACACAAAAATGCCACGATTACCCTCATAGGTCCAGCCTCCCCATTCGTCGTATGAGAGTGCAGCCGGTGACCAGCCAAAGACTTCGAACTGTCCGCCGTGGGTATGTCCGCTCAACGTCAGCTGAGCCTTACACTCAGGCAGAATTTTCTCTCGCCAACAGGTTGGGTCGTGCTGAAGCATTACGACAAAGGCATTGTCACGGATGCCCGCCAATGTCTTCTTGACATCACCCTTGCGAGGCATGCGTTTCACCTTGCCCCAGTTCTCCATACCGGCAATGACGATGGAGTCAGAATCGCGACGAATAATTGTACGCTCGTTGAGCAACAGGCGCCATCCAAACTGCCGTTCTGTCTGTTCTGTCTGGCTGACAAGACGGGCTTTGGTAGCTTCGTCGCAGTCAAGATAGGTGGGATAGTCGTGATTACCCATAATGCTATAGACACCATCCTTGGCATGCAGTTGCTTGAGCAATGCCGTATGCTCCTGCAATTCGTCGGGATGCAGATTCTCCAAATCGCCTGTAAAGACTATCACGTCAGGCTTGAGCGCGTTGATGCTGTCAATGGCACGTTGCATCATGCCCTCAGGACTATTTGACTGCGAACCCACATGGGCATCGCTGAACTGCACTATGCGATAACCGTCGAAAGCCTTGGGCAGGTCGGCAGAGGTGAAGGTGTAACGATGCACCTCAAACGACTGGAAGACCACGAAATGGCCATAGAGCACCAATGCCCAAATAATTAATGTACACGCGAGGGCACCTTTCTTCCAATGCCTGCGTGGCATGAGCCAACGGCATAAGAGTGAAAGCACGAAGGGAACAACGATGAGTCCCATCAGAAAGAAAAAAGGAATGGCATAGCGGGCTATCATAACTCGGAATGATTAAAACGGATTTCTTCTCCAACAATATGAGTATTCACTTGTCCGTCGGCATAGACAGAGTGACCATTACACAAAGTACGCTCTACCTTCCAATTGAAGGTATGGTCCTCCATCGGACTCCATTTACACTTGCTTTCTATAAGGTCTTTCGTAACTGTCCAAGGCGACTTAGGACGAACGATGGTGATATCAGCGCGATAACCCTTACGAAGGAAGCCACGCTGACGGACACCAAACAATCGGGCTGGATTGTGACACATCAGCTCTACCAGCCGTTCTATCGTCAGCACACCGGCATCCACCAGTTCCAACATGGTGACCAGCGAGAACTGAATCATCGGCATTCCCGAGGCAGCCTTCACGCATCCGCCCTGCTTCTGTTCCAGCAGATGGGGAGCATGGTCGGTAGCAACCACGGCAATACGTCCGTCGTTCAAGGCTTCACGCAACATAAACTGGTCGACGGGAGTCTTGATAGAGGGGTTCACCTTGATTTGTGCTCCAAGGCGCTCGTGGTCGAGCTGGGTGAAATAAAGATGGCCCACGCAAGCCTCAGCGGTAATGTTTGTGGCGACTGAATCGCGACACGCCATGAAGAGCTCAAGCTCTTCGGCGGTAGAGACATGGGCAACGTGTAGGCGGGTGCCATATTTCTTGGCCAGTTCTACAGCCTTGCGAGAAGATGACAGACAGGCCTCCTCACTACGAATCAAGGCGTGCAAGCCAACCTGAGGGTCATCACCCCAAGCCTTCTTCGCCTCCTCCATATTGCGGTTGATGATATCTGTATCCTCACAATGCGCCATCAAGGGCAGCTTGCAGGTCTTGAAGATACGCTCCAACACCTCCTGTCTGTCAACCAGCATATTGCCCGTCGATGAACCCATAAACAATTTCACACCAGGAATGCGCTCAACAGGCAACTGGGCAAAACTGTCGCAATTGTCGTTGGTAGCACCAAAAAAGAACGAATAGTTGACGTGGCTTTTCTCACGGGCCAAGGAGAATTTCTCTTCCAGTGCCTCCAGCGTGGTTGTCTGAGGCACGCAGTTGGGCATATCGAAATAACTTGTCACACCACCTGCAGCAGCAGCACGGCTCTCTGTGTCAATATCTGCCTTTGCTGTCAGTCCTGGCTCACGGAAATGTACGTGGTCGTCTATCACGCCTGGTAACACGTAACAGCCCGAGGCATCAATCGTCTCATCAAACGATGCCTCGGGCTGTTGTTTGGTAATCTCAATAATGTTGCCGTCCTCAATGACGATAAAACCGTCTGAGGTTCGTCCTTCGTTGACGATATGTCCTCCCTTTATCAGCAATCTCATGGTTTAGGAACGTTGGTCAACGGAGCAGGAGTCTGAGGGATCAAAGAGTCTGTGGGCAACTGCGCTGGAGCTTGTGCTTGTACTGGTGCTGCTCCTGCTGGTTCTTTCAGACCGTTCATACGCTCTTCGTTTTCCTGGGCAGTTGCATAGTATTCCCTCACGAAACGGTCTTTCTTGAACGTATCCGTAGCCTTCGACATGATATACTCTATCTGAGGGGTAAGTATGGGGAAACGATACTGGCTGACAATCATCCTGAATACGCCAGGACCAAGTACATTATCGAAGTTATCCTCAATGAATTTCGTCACAAGGTCGTCTTCCTCGGCAGTAATCCGTGCAGCTTCAGCATTCAACTGCACTGCAATAGTATCCTCGTCAATACCCTCCAGAATCATCTGGTTCTGCTTATGACCCAGCTCGTTCATCTGATTGATCAGCTGGTTGTGCTTATCCAAAAACTTATAGAGGCTGTCGTTCAACGGTGTTCCACCCACGCTGGGACCAGCAGGGCCTATCTTCACCTGAATGTCACCCTCTTCCAAAACGACAGGCAACAAGACCTCTTCGTCCATAAAGAGGTCAGCCACACGAACAGTATCCAACAATCCGGCAAAATGGAACTCACCATGTACGACGTCACAGGAGTCAATATTACGGACTTCGCCCGACTTCAGGGCTTTCAGATAGAGTTTGCTCCCATCAAGGGCAGACAATGATGATGAGCCAGTGACATTATAAGAACTGGCACATGAGGTAAGCAAAGCTACCATGAGGGACGCGTATAGAATCTTGTTCATAGACAATCGATAACGTTCTTTTATTTTGAAATCGAATGCAAATGTACAATGTTCTCGCGAAATAAGGAAAAATATTTGCTCATTTTAAAACATTTGAGCAATTATTTAGCATTTTTTGCGTCTTTCTCCAGTTCGTTGGCTATTCTGTGGCCAGCATAGAGTTGCAATATGGCTGCCACCAACAACACTACAATCCAGTTGTTGTGTACATATTTTATATAGGAAAGATACTGGATGCCCAGAAAGTTTCCCTCGTTGGCAAACATCAATAAAGCTGCCACAAGAAACAACACATCGCTAATGATCAGGATGCGACGCAGACGGCGAATCACGAAATTGCGACCCTCATAACGCTGGCGCAACTGCATGGCCACAAACAATACGGAACCTGGGGCAAACACATAGGGCGCCCAAGACTGCAGAAACAGGCTCGCACCAGAACCTACGACCATCAGCAGTCCACCCAACAGCAGAAGGGCCGACTCCACGTTACTCAGCTGTCGCATTCTGTTCCTCCTCCAGATCGTCGCTGAGCACGAAGATGTCCTCGTCGTCAGTCTTCATGAAATAACGCTCACGGGCTATCTTCTCAATAGCCTTCGGATTGCTGTCCAGTTCACGTATCCGAGCCTGATTCTTCTTGTTCAGGTTGTCGTACTTCTCTATCTCGCCCTCCAGTTCGCTGATACGTTGCGTGTTACGCATGTGATGCCATACGCTATTCTCGTCAACAAAACCTATCAGCACCACCGCCAAAACGGTTACCAAGACGTACTTCAATCCTGGGACATGCCAGATACGTAGTAGCAAAGATTTCATCTTCTTCATACCAATTTCACTTTTCGCTTGCAAAATTACAAAATAATTAGCAAAATATATCATCGCGGAAGCAAATTTTTCACTTTTCACTTTTCACTTTTCACTAATTTTTGTACCTTTGCAGTCACAATCATGTAAAAATATGGAAGAATATATTGTTTCGGCCCGTAAATATCGCCCTGTCACCTTCGACACAGTGGTAGGACAACAGGCGCTGACAACCACGCTGAAGAATGCCGTGAAGAGCGGAAAGTTGGCTCATGCCTACCTCTTCTGCGGACCACGTGGCGTGGGTAAGACCACCTGTGCACGCATCTTTGCGAAGGCCATCAACTGTATGTCGCCCACGGAAAACGGTGAGGCTTGTGGACAGTGTGAAAGCTGTCAGGCATTCAACGAACAACGCTCGTTTAACATCTTTGAGCTCGATGCTGCATCCAACAATAGCGTGGAGCACATCAAGACGCTGATGGAGCAGACGCGCATCCCGCCGCAGGTAGGCAAGTACAAGGTTTTCATCATTGACGAGGTACACATGCTGTCGACAGCAGCTTTCAATGCCTTCCTGAAAACGTTGGAAGAACCACCCGCACATGTCATCTTCATCCTCGCTACAACGGAGAAGCATAAGATTCTGCCAACCATCCTGAGTCGCTGTCAGATTTACGATTTCGAGCGTATGACCGTCCGAAACACTATCGACCATCTGAAGTCGGTGGCTGAAAAGGAGGGCATCACCTACGAAGAAGAAGCACTGGCTGTGATTGCTGAAAAGGCAGATGGCGGTATGCGTGATGCGCTCTCCATCTTCGACCAGGCAGCCTCATTCTGTCAGGGCAACATCACGTATCAGAAAGTGATTGAGGACTTGAACGTGCTCGATTCGGAGAACTACTTCCAGATTATCGACCTCTCTATTATTAATAAGGTGGCAGACATCATGGTGCTGCTCAACCAGATTATCAACAAGGGTTTCGATGGTGGACTGCTCGTTCAGGGACTGGCCAAGCATGTGCGCAATGTGTTGATGGCGAAGGACCCACAGACATTGCCTCTGTTGGAAGTCAGCGACCAACAGCGCGAACGTTATCAGGCACAGGCCAAGAAGTGCCCCACCCCGTTCCTCTATAAGGCGTTGCAACTGATGAACCAGTGCGACATCAACTACCGACAGTCGTCGAACAAACGCCTGTTGGTGGAACTGACGCTCATCGAGATAGCGCAGATCACCCAACCTGAGGATGCGCCTGGCAGTGGGCGTAAGCCCAGAAGATTAAAATCCCTGTTTAAGCAACTGATTCAGCAGTCTCAGCCCAAGACCACAGCCCCGCAGGTAGCTGTGGCTGAACCTGCTGCATCAACCCCAACAAGAGCCACCCAATCAACAACCCCTACCCGACCAGCTCAACCTAACCCACGCGCCCCCAAGCTCAAGAGTAGCATCAGTCTTTCTTGGGGAAATATGCGCCAAAAGATGAATGGTGGCAAAACCAGTCTTCCTACCGACAGCCCTCAGGATAATGGTGATGCCGAGAACAATCAACCTTTTACCCCTGAGGAGCTTCAGATTGAGTGGTTGTCCATGTGTAACCGCATGCCCCAGCACCTGAGTGGTGTGGCTACACGCATGAAGAACATGAATCCTGTCATTACGGAATTCCCTGCCCTGGAGGTCGTAGTGGAAAACCAACTGGCAATGGAACAAATGGAGCAGATAAAGGGCAGTATTGTCAATACGCTGAAACGTGACCTCCACAACCAGGGCATCACGCTCACCATGCGCGTGGCTGAGCACAAAAAAGGCGAACGCATCCTCACGCGTCGCGAACAATACGAACTGATGGAGAAAGAAAATCCCTCAGTAGCTAAACTGAGGGAAATATTCGATTTGAATCTGGCTTAGATCAGCGGCATTCCGAGTTTTTTACATTCGGCACGCATCTCGTCGGGCCAAATGCTTGCTTGGATTTCACCGATGTGACCTTTGTGCAACATCACCATACACAAACGGCTCTGACCGATACCACCACCTATTGACAGAGGCAACTCGTCGTTCAACAGTTTCTGGTGGAAATACAGGCTCTTGCGCTCTTCCTTGCCCTCAATCTTCAACTGGCGCAACAGGCTCTCCTTATCCACACGGATACCCATTGAGGACAGTTCGAACGAACGGCCCAACACGGGATACCATATCAGGATGTCGCCGTTCAAGCCCTCAAGGCCATTCTCACCAACGGTACTCCAGTCGTCATAGTCTGGTGCACGACCGTCGTGCTTCTCACCGTTCGACAGCTTGCCGCCAATACCTATAATAAATACGGCACCATATTTTTCGCAAATGGCATCCTCACGCTCCTTCGGCGTCTTATCAGGATACATCTGCAACAGCTCCTCAGCATGGATAAAGTGAATCTTTTCAGGCAAGAAGGGCTTGATCTGCGGATAGGTCTCACAGGTCAGATACTCCGTCCTGCGGATGGCAGCATAGATGCGTTCCACCACATTCTTCAGATAGCTGATAGTGCGCTGTTCCTTCGTAATCACAGCCTCCCAGTCCCACTGGTCCACATACAGCGAATGCAGGTTGTCCAACTCCTCGTCAGCACGGATGGCGTTCATATCAGTATAGATGCCATAGCCTGGTTCTATCTTGTACTCGGCCAGCGACAGGCGCTTCCACTTGGCCAGTGAATGCACCACCTCAGCCCTGGCATCACCCAAGTCCTTGATGGGGAACGTCACGGCACGCTCAACACCATTCAGGTCGTCGTTGATACCCAGTCCCTGAAGCACAAACAACGGGGCTGTCACGCGACGAAGACGCAACTCGGTAGATATGTTCTGCTGAAAGAATTCCTTAATAAGTTTAATACCCTGCTCCGTCTGTTTCATGTCGAGCAGGGATTTGTAATCAATGGGGGTAATCAGTTGACTCATTTCCTTGTAATTTTCAAATTTGCGTGCAAAGATACACAATAAATATTAAATTGCAAGCAAAATCTCCAAATATTTTTGCAAACTGATAGTTATTCTTGATTTTTACTAACGATTTGCACTAAGAACCGTTCTTGTTAACAAATCATAATTATCAATTGCCAATTATCAATTATCAATTAAAAATCGTACCTTTGCAGTCGTTTTTGTAAAGATACTATTTAGTATCAGGCCCCGTAGCTTAGCTGAATAGAGCGTCAGATTCCGGTTCTGAAGGTCTTGGGTTTGAATCCCAACGGGGTCACCACAACCTAGCAGATATGACACCTACAACAAAACGCGTGTTCCAGATATTCAAGGAACTGAACCAGATTCCACGCCCGTCACACCACGAAGAGCGCGTGGCCGACTATCTTTGCCAGTTTGCCGAACGTCTCGGCCTGACGTATAAGCGCGACAAAGAGAACTGCGTAGTCATCAGCAAACCCGCTACACCAGGCCACGAAGGAGCCGAACCCATCGTGCTGCTCAACCACATGGACATGGTCTGCGTAGGTATGAGCGACCCGCTGAATGACCCTATACAAGCCTACGTCGAAGATGGCTGGATGAAGGCCCGCGGCACGTCGCTGGGCGCCGACAACGGCATCGGACTGTCGATGGCTCTCGCCGTGCTGGAGAGCAACGACATTGTCCACGGACCGATGGAGGTCATCACCACCACCAACGAGGAAGACGGCATGTCGGGCGCCTCACAACTGAGCAGTGACTTCCTACGGGGCCGTAAGGTCATCAACCTCGACTCCGAGGACTACGACACCATCACTACCGGAGCTGCAGGAGCCTGTCTGCAATTCCATCGCATACCTGCTGGACGCACGGAAGCACCTGGAGGCAAGCGCCGCTGGTACAGCATCCGGTTCGAAGGCGGACTGGGCGGACATTCGGGTGTCGACATCAACAAGGGTCGCTGTAGTGCTGTCGTGCCTGCGTGGGCTGTGCTTGCGGCCATCTATAACGAATACGACTTCGACGTAGCTTCTATCACTATTGGTGAGGCCAACGCGTCCATAGCCTCTTCGGCCGAAATCGTGCTGACCATTCCTTCGGGCGAGGGTTCTGAATTTGTGAAGCAACAGGAAGAAATGATGAACCAGTGGTTGCGCGAGGAATATGGTGACGCCGACCCCAACATCCGTTGCGTTATCAGCAAGTGCGAACGTCAGGAGACGGTCATCAGTCGCGAGGCCTTCGAGGCGCTCATGCGCTGTCTGGAACAGATTCCGCAGGGTGTTGTCAAGATGAGCGACACGATGCCGGGAACGGTGGAGACGTCCAACAACGTAGGACGAGTAGAAACCGAACAGGACAACATCTTCGTCTCTACCCACACGCGCAGTTTCATCGACAGCGAGATGGAGGCCTTGAGCATCGATATTGCCAGCGTGTTTGCAGAAAATGGCGGACACAGCGAGACCATCATGTCGGCACCCGCGTGGCAGGAGGATCAGCAGTCGCCATTCTTGCAACTCACCTCCAACACCTTCCAGGACGTTCTGGGTTGGCGCCCACGTATGGTGGCCATGCATTTCGTATTGGAGGCAGGATTCTTCGTCCGTCATTATCCTGGCATCCAGATGGCCAGCATCGGACCACGCATCGTCGAGCCCCACTCCACCAGCGAACGCGTCGAGCTATCGACCGTTGACGACATCTGGCGCGTGCTCATTGAACTGCTGAAACGCCTGGCATAATTCGCGTTAACAATTATCTTCGCCGTTTGAAGCGTTCCTCGACAGTTTGGAATACGACAAAGAGTATAGGAACGATAAACAACAGCGCAATTGTGCCGATGAGCATGCCGCCAATAGTTCCTACACCCAACGAGCGGTTACCATTGGCACCAATACCTGTCGCAACAGCCAAGGGCAGCAGTCCGAAAATCATCGTGAGCGACGTCATTAGGATGGGTCGCAAACGCACAGCGGCGGCGTCGAGTGCTGCAGCGATGATACTCATGCCTTGGCGTCGGCGTTCTGAAGCGTACTCCGTCAGCAAGATGGCTGTCTTCGACAACAGGCCAATTAGCATGATGAGTCCCGTCTGCATGTAGATATTGTTCTCCAACCCCCACATCCAGGCGAAGATGAATGATCCCAGGAGTCCGAACGGCACACTCAGAATAACAGCCATTGGAATGAAGACGCTCTCATAAAGCGCGCAGAGAATCAAGTAGATGAACACGATGCAGAGCACGAAAACCAATGCCGTGGTGTTCTGCGACGAAGCCTCCTCACGCGTCATGCCGCCAAACTCATAGCCATAGCCTTCGGGCAACACCTCGGCTGCCACCTCGCGGATGGCATCGATGGCCTGACCAGAGCTGTAGCCCTCGGCTGCCGTACCCCCCACCTGTATCGATGGGAAAAGGTTGAAACGCGATAACGTCTCAGAGCCATAGATACGCGTCAACGTCAGGTATTGTCCGATGGGCGACATCTCACCCTGATTGTTCTTGACGAAAATATTGTTCAGCGACTCCGTGTCGAGGCGATATTCTGGCGAAGCCTGCACCATGACGCGGTAGAGCTTGGTGAAACGCACGAAGTTCGAGGCATAAGTGCCACCAACATAACCGCTGAGGGCTGCGAGCACATCGCTGGGCGACACGCCGCGACGCTTGCAGAGAGCAGCATCAACCTCCACGCGGTATTGCGGATATTTCAGCGAGAAGTTGGTGTAGGCACGGCCTATCTCAGGTCGCTCACCAAGAGCCGCAATCAACTTGTTCGTATAGCCCAGCAAGTCCTGAATGGTGCCGCCATGCCTGTCCTGCACGTGCAGTTCGAAACCGTTGATGCGTCCGAAGCCAGGTAGCATGTTCTGCGTATTCACCTGAATCTTTGCGTTGGCGATATCGGCAGTGCGACGATAGATTTCCTGCACGATGCTTTGGTCGTCGTCACCTTTGCCCTTGCGCTCATCCCACTTCTTCAACTTCAGCGTAAAGTTACCGTTCGACGATGACTGTTCGAAGCTGTTCGAGTTGCCCGCAATGAGCGAGTAGATGCGCAGCTGAGGCAGGTCGTTAATACGTTCCTCTACCTCTTTTAGAATATGGTAGGTCTGTTGCAGACTGCTACCTGGCGATGCCTGCACGTTGATGAATACCGTTCCCATATCCTCATTAGGCACCAGTCCGGTCTTCGTCGTACGCATCATCCAATAGAGTCCACCAATGGCAACGACAACCAATGCAAAGGCCAGCCACGGTTTGCGCAACACCTTAGAGAGGCCTTGTTTGTATTCACTTACAAATATATCGAACGACGGCAAACGTTTGAGCTTCAATGTCTTATCCTGTTTCTTCATAATAAGCGCACAGAGAGCTGGTGACAACGTCAGTGCATTGAACAGCGAGATGGCAACGGCGATGGCCATCGTCAATCCGAACTGGGTATAGAACGTGCCTGTAACACCACTGATGAAGCAGACGGGAACGAATACCGCCATGAAGACCAGCGTCGTAGTGACCAGTGCCGACGTAATGCCGTGCATGGCACTGACGGTGCATTCGTAGGTGGATATTGCGACGGGAGAACCATCGACCACATGGGTTGCTTCATCGAGCTTGGCTTGCACGGCTTCTACCACCACGATGGCATCGTCCACCACCGTACCGATGACCAGCACCAATGCAAACAGTGTCAGCATGTTCAGCGAGAATCCGATGGCATAGATGACGGCCAACGTGGCTATGAGCGACACCAAGATGGCGATGGCTGGAATGATGGTAGCACGCCAGCTACGCAAGAAGACGAACACCACGAGGACGACCAGCACAAGGGCTTCCAACAGCGTTTCGACAACACTAACAATAGAAGCGTCCAAGAAGTCCTTCTTCGATTCCAGATCCTCGATGACGATGCCTGGCGGCAACGACTTGCGTATTTCCTCCACCTCGCGGTCAATCTCCTTGATGATTTCGTTGGCATTCGACCCCGCCACCTGGTTGATGGAGATGTTTACAGAAGGGCTGTCGTTGGTCTCGCCAATGATGTTATAGTTCTGCGAGCCCAATTCCACACGGGCAATATCACCAATGCGCAACACGTCGCCACTTGGCAGCGAGCGCACCACCAGATTCTCGTATTCCTGTTCCTCCTCGTAACGGCCGCGATATTTCAACACATACTGGAACGTGTTCTGACTCTCGGCACCCAGCGTACCCGTAGCCACCTCTACGTTCTGCTCGTCCAGCACCTTCGTCACGTCTGCAGGGGTCAGCCCATACTGCGCCATCTTCAGCGGGTCCAGCCAAATACGCATCGAATAGTCGGCACCCATCACGTTCACCTCGCCCACACCGGCAATACGGCTCAGGCGCGGTTCAATGTTAATCTTCGTATAGTTCGCCAGGAACGCACGGTCAAACGTAGAATCCGGACTGTACACCGCCAACTGTTTGATGTTTGACGTCTGGCGTTTACGTACCGTGATACCACCCTTCACCACATCACTCGGCAGACGGCCCTGCACAGTTGCAGCACGGTTCTGAACGTTCACCATCGCCATATTGGGGTCGGTACCCTGACGGAAGAAGATACCTATCGACGCCGTACCGTTGTTCGACGCCGTCGATGTCATATACATCATGCCCTCGACACCGTTGATAGCCTCCTCCAGGGGCACGACGACGCTCTTCTGCACCGTCTCAGCATTCGCGCCTGTGTATGATGCCATAATGCGAACCGTTGGCGGAGCTATCTCAGGAAATTGCTCGAGCGGCAAACTAGCGAGTCCGATGATACCCACCAGCACCATCAGCACGCTAATCACGCAGGATAATATCGGGCGATCAATGAAAGTCTTTACGTTCATGTTGATTCTATTCGTTATTTCGTTATAACGAGATTACGTTATTTAGATGTTCCTTTCTTAATTTCAACCCCGTCCTTTAGCAGACCTGCTCCCTCAGCGATGATGGTATCACCCACCGACAGGCCGTCCTCCACGATATACTCCTTACCATTGTTTTGCGGAAACAGCGTGACAGCCGTAGCCTTCGTTTTGCCGTCAACGACACGATAGACAAACGTGCGATTCTGCAACTCATATGTCGCCTCCTGAGGGATGACAACACACTGCTCGTGACTCGTGGGGACTATCACCGTAGCACTGCCGCCGTTATGCAGCAAGCCCTGAGCATTGGGGAACGTGGCACGCAACGTGACGGCACCCGTACTGGCATCGACCGTACCGCTCACCGCACTGATACGTCCCTGCTGTTCGTAGGTCTTACCATTGTTCAGCCGAAGTCCCACCGCCGGAGCCTTGCTTATAAAGGCCTCCATACCGCCATACTGCGCAATGAGATTCAGCGTCTGACTTTCGCTGATACTGAAATAGACATACATCTCAGAGTCGTCGGCAACAGTCACCAGCGGATCGCTGATGGCACTGCTGACCAGCGAACCCACATGCCAGGGAATCATCGACGCCACACCGCTCACAGGACTCTTTACCACCGTATAACTTAGGTTGTTACGGGCATTCGTCTCTTGCGCTTTCGCCTGCGACAACGCCGCCTCAGCCTCCAGCAAGGCATTGTGAGTAGTCTCCACACTTACCTCACCCACTACATGGCCTTCCTGCAACAGACGTTCGTTGTTGTAGTTCATGCGAGCCGTCGCCAAATGTGCCTCAGCACTCTTACGTGCAGCCACCGCGACGTCCAGCGCAGCTTGGAACGGCACCTGATCGATGACGAACAGCGTCTGACCTTTCTTCACGGTCTCGCCCTCGTTGATGCAGATGCGTGTGATGGTGCCCGACACCTGCGGACGAACCTCTACAATCTGCCGACCAGTCATTCTGCCGCTATATTGCCGTTCCAGCGTCATATCCTTCTTGCCCACAACCATCGTCTTATATGCCACCTCGTCATGGGGTTTCTTCTTTTCCTTGCCGCAAGCCACGACCAGCAGCCCCACGATGACTACTGCCAGAAATCCTATTGATTTTGTGCTCATTATATTCATAGTCCGTTTAGTCATTTTATTCATCGGAAAGCAATTTTCGTAAATTTATGGGCAAAGGTAACACTTTTTTCTCGTTTTTTCGTATATTTACACCGATAATTTGGAATGTTTATAAAAAATTGTAACTATGACACCTATGGTACAAATTAAAAACGAGCCCACCAAACGATGAGCCCGCTTTTTACTTATTTGAAGATTGATATTACTTCACAATGTATTTGCGGCCATTCTGGAGGACAACTCCCTTATAGGCCTCGTCCACCTTCTGACCAGCGAGGTTGAAACGAGCGCCATTAGCTTTCTCGGCAACGGTCTTGATGGACTCAACACCCGTGACATCATCGATAACATCCTCCTTGCTCTTGCCTGGATAGAAGGTATACTTCTGGAAACCAATCTGAGAATTACCCTGGAACAGCCAATAGGTCTTGCCAGCCTTAGCATCAATGATGACATTACCCCAGAAGTTTTGGTTACCTGCACCAATCACCCATTCACTGTTAGAAGGATTGCGCAGAGCAACAATCTCATCGTTGGTCAGCCACTTCTTCTTACCAACCAGATCTTCTGCACACTTGCCAGCATCAGCATCTTCCTGCGTCCAGTTCTGTCCATTGATGTATCCCTCTACGAGATATGGGCTGCACTGCTTGGTTTCACCATCAACCAAGAAAGTAGTACGATTTCCCTTATTAGCCCATATACCAACCTTTAAAGCGCCATCAACAGCAGTTGTAAACTTGTAATAAAGGCCACTCATAGGTTCACCACCCGTAGCAGGGTCGAAAGCGACATCAACAACAGTATAGGCATCGGGTACCCATTCGCCATCCTTTGAATTTTGCCTAGCATACCTAGAAACTGAAGGATTACCTTGTCCTGCGATGTAATAAAAATTGATGTCTCCCTGATTCTTTACCTCCCAAGTAATGGGTTTTGTAGAATTGATTGACACTAACTCATAAGTATGTGCATCAGCATCGATAACAGCACCTACAGTAATATCCTGACCGATGTTAACAGTGGGGTCATCAGGGTTCACCTTATCAGCGGGAACACCAGAACCCACACCCTCAACTGAAACATTAGCTGTACTAAACTTGACAACAGAGTTACCGTTTTCAACATTCGTGGCGGTTTTACCATCTGCGTCAACAATAGCAGCATACGCAGCACTCATATTACCATCAGCATCGACAGCTGTATAGCTCTCTTCGGTTTGCGCATTAACACTCATGGCAATAAAAGCCATGCAAACAAGCGTAAAAATTTTCTTCATAATCAATTTGTTTTTTGTTATTAATTAGTAATTTATTTGTTTTCTTCTGCACGACAGATGTCCGTACTTCGTTGCAAAAGTACGGTTTTTCCGTGAAACTACCAAACATTTGGATAAATTTTTCGCAAAAATGCTACTTTTTGAGACGGAATGAGTTCTCGATGCTGGTAAGTTCGTCCTTGAAAGCCTTGTCGACCTTCAGGCGCTGTTCAATGGTGGAGCAGCTGTGGATGACAGTGCTGTGGTCGCGCCCTCCAATAAGTTGACCGATGCGACCTGCAGGCATCTTGGTGTATTTCTGTGCAAGATACATGGACACCTGACGGACGATGACATAGTCGCGCTTGCGTGAACGACTGAAGATGCTCTTCTGCTCAACACCATAGTGACCGCAGACCTTCTCGAGGATGTCGTCAACGGTGAGCGGCTTGTTGTCAACCTTGACGGCACGCTGGATAACACGCTGAGCTAAACGGAGGTCGACATTGGTATTATAGACGACGGAATAAGCCAGCAAGGAATTGATGACTCCCTCGAGGTCGCGAACAGAGCCATTAGCTGTCTCGGCAATATACTCTATGACTTCGTCCGCAATTTTCAGTCCGTCGCGACGGCACTTGGCATTGAGAATATCCTTGCACAACTGTACATTGGGCTGTTCGAGCTCAGCAATGAGTCCGCAGGCGAAACGCGTGAGCAGACGGTCCTTCACACCCTGCAGATCGACAGGAGGACGGTCGGAGGCAAGGATAATCTGCTTGCCCAAACGGAACAGGTGGTCGAAGATGTGGAAGAACGTGTCGAGGGTCTTCGTAGCGGTGGCCCACTCCTGAATGTCGTCGACAATGAGCACATCGATGCTCTGGTAGAAACGGATGAAGTCGTTAACAGTATTCTGGCGAGTAGCATCGGTAAACTGCACTTGGAACAGACGTGCAGAAACATATAGTACGCGCCTGCGTGGGTACATCTCTTTACAACGCACGCCAATAGCATTGATGAGGTGCGTCTTGCCACAACCCGATGGTCCATAGATAAAGAAAGGGTTGAATGTAGACTTGCCCGGATGCTCGGCAATGGTCATGCCGACAGTACGCGGCAATTTGTTGGAGGCTCCCTCGATGAAACTTTGGAACGTCTTATGGAGGTCGAGCTGTGGATCGAGATCCTGAGGCGTAACGGCATCAAGAATGGTTGGTGACTTATTGACACCTTGACGAGCTACGGGAGTATCAATAGCAACGGGCTCACTACCCTCTTCATCGACAGTCAATTTATGCTGCTGGTCGACCAAAATACGATAGTTGAGCTGTACGCTATTGCCAAAACAACGACACAACACCTTGCTCAACAGGTTAACGTAGTGCTGCTCCAGATACTCATACACATACCTGCTCGGTACCTGTACGAGGAGAGTCCGGCTGTCTTCGTTGTATTGTTCGAAGACGATTGGCGCGAACCATGTTCTGAATTGCTGCTCCGTGACGTTGTCCTTGATGAGTTGAAGGCAGTTGTCCCAAAGCGCCTTTGGATTCATTTCCATACGGCGATCGTTGTTCTTTTAATAAATTCCTTTAATGCGGTTAATAATGATTTCGATTGCAAAGGTCGGTATTTTTTTTGAATTATGCAAATCCGTATTTTTAATCAAAAAAAGGGAAAATTCGTGTAACTCGCTTGTTTATCGTACTTTATGACGTTTTTACAATGTTATTATATCCATACCCCTCTTGCAAAATTCCAAGCACTTGTAATTCAACTAATTGCGCGATTCATGCACACGAAAAGTACCCTATGCAGCAAAAATAATTTAAACTATCCGAAAGTGGGCTATATCAAGCACTTGCATCAATCCGTATGGAAAGTATTTACACGACGCCACTATTTAGACAAATTAAAAATTGAGAAGAATTTTTATTTATCTTTCTTTCCAAAAATCGAGAAGTGGACATAGCGTTTCGGATGGGCTTTCAGGTCAATCATCAGCGAGTCGGCTGAAGCCATCGTTGCCGCCATATTGTTATAGAGCGTAGGATCGCGCATGAGCAGGCCAAGCGTACCTTCATTACTGTTCAACTTACGCGTCATCTCGTTGACATTGGCCAGTGTCTGGTTGACGCCGGCCATCATCGATGCCACATCAATGGCTGCCAGGTTACCCGTCAGCTGCTGGGTATTGTCAAGCACCCCATTTGCTTTCTGCATCATGGTAGGCATCTCGCGGTTGAGCGATGCCGACAGCGTGCGCAACTCACGGCTGGTAGCATTAAGATTGTCTGTCATACCTTCAACGTTATGCAGCGTCTGACGCAGGGCGGGATCGGCCAGCAGGATGTTCAGACTAGTCATAATGCTGTCGAGTTTCGGCATCATGGCCTCAATGGCAGGCACCATCCCACCCAGTTTGCCCATAATGCCCTGTTCGGCACTACCGCTGATGGTATCGCCCTTGGCAACCATGTGGATGAGGTCTTCGCCCAATATGAGGTTGATTTTGATGTTACCCAGCAGGTCGCTGGAAATCTCGGCATGCGAGCCCTGTGGCAGTCGCATTTCCTTGTCGAGTCCCATCACGGCCACAATCTTACCCTGAGGATCGTAGTTATACTCAATGTCCTTGATGACGCCCACCCTATAGCCATTGGCATAGACTGGTGTAGAAGCTGAGACGCCACTGACATCCGTAAACGTTACGTAATAGGAGTCGTCGTTGGCAAACACGGTGAGCCCCTTCAAGAATGTCAGTCCGTAGTACAACACCACGATGCCCAAGATGGCCACCAAAGCTATTTTCACCTCTTTAGTAAAGAACTTCATAACGCGTTATTTCTTTTTGTTTCTATTTCTATATTCCTGTATGGCCTTCTGGACATCCGTCTTTACACCATCCTTGAAAGCGATGATGAAACACTGTGGGAACGTCGCGGCCAATGTTTTACGAAGCTGGTAAATCTCGTTGTAGTTTTCGGATGCACCAACCGTATATTTATACATTCCGCCTTCCTGGTAACAGTCGGCAGACTGTCCTTTCAGACGGGGGTCGTTAGCCTTCAGCTTCGTACTTGAGACCAAAATCTGAACCTTGAAGACTGGGGCTGACGACGTAGCAGGTGAAGCGGGTGTCGCAGGTGCAGACGGTGTTGCAACGGGCTTCGAAGGTGTTGCAGCAACGGTGTCAGGAGCCTCGGCAGGCTGTTCATCGACTTTGGCGTCGGCAACAGGCTGTTCCACAGGCACGACGATTGTTGGTTCCTGTTTCTTCGGCTCTTCTTCCTTTGGCTCCGGCTTTTTCGGTTCTTCCCTCTTTGGTACGACAGTCGGAATCTCGACTTCCTGCTTCGGCTCGGCCTTCAGCGGTACCGTAATACCTCCGTAATTCTTTTTCTTATAATCCAGAAAAGCCTGATAGATGCCTTGTGCCAGACGGTTTACACCATCTGAAGAGTGCAGAAACTGCTCCTCTTCGGAAGTAGAGATAAATCCAAGTTCTATGAGGCAGCTCGGCATCGATGTCTCGCGTAGCACAAGGAATCCGGCCTGCTTCACACCCTTGTTCTGACGACCTGCTGACGCACAAATGCGCTTCTGAACGAATTTCGCCAGGTCGACACTCTGCGCCATGTTGTGGTCCTGGATGAACTCAAACATGATGTAGCTCTCCGACGAGTTTGGATCGAAACCCTGATAACGCTGTTTGTAGTCCTTCTCGTAGAGAATGACCTCGTTCTCGCGCTTAGCCACCTCCAGATTGTCTGCCGCACGGTGCATACCCAGCGTGTAGGTCTCGATACCTCGCGAGATGCGTCCCTTGGGCAATGCGTTCGTATGGATGGAGATAAAGAGGTCAGCCTTATTTTTATTAGCAATGTCCGCGCGCGTGTGTAATGGAATGAAAACGTCCGTCTTGCGCGTATATATGACTTTTACGTCGCTGCAATTGCGCTCTACCAGGCGTCCGAAGGCCAGTGCGACATTCAGGTTGATATGTTTCTCCTTCGTGATTTTTCCTATGGCGCCTGCGTCGTTGCCTCCGTGTCCGGCATCAATCACCAGCGTAAATTTCTTGTTGGCAGCAACCATCGTCACTGTCATCATCAGCATCAATATCAGTAATCGTATCCTCATCAATCTTTTGTTATATGTAATTCCACTCCCACCCCTTTGCAGTCGCCTCCTAAGGGCGGATTTAACTTGGTGATCCTCAAATCCAGCGACATCACTTTCGGAAATTCAGCAAACACGCGGTCGGCTATACGTCCTGCAACATGCTCCAGCAACTGCGATGTCTTGTGCATTTCTTCTTCTATCAGACGGTACAAGAGACTATAGTCCAGCGTCGACTCCAACTGGTCGGACTGCATGGCCGATGTCATATCCACACCACAGCGAGCAGACACCAGAAAGTCCTGCCCTACCTCATTCTCCTGAGGCATCACCCCGTGGTAGGCGTGAATGCGTACTTCGTCCAGAAAGATACTACTGCTCACCGTCATCCGAACCATCTATATATTTCTTCAGCGCACGTTCTACGCCAACCTTCCACGTGTTGATGCTCTCCGACTGCAACTGCAACGAGCTCACCAGCTTGATGACATGTTCCAACGGCATCCGATAGCGAAGCACACCTGATATCAGCTTGGCATAGTTCCAATATTCCGGATTGAACTTCTCAGACAGACCTTCGACGGTAATCTTGTAGCCACGCGTGTTCTCGAACTGGAAGTCGTAGCGCTTCGTTCCGTCTTCATTCACCTGCTTGATAATCTTGCCCTTCGTCACAGACTTTGGCAACAAAATGCCATCGTCATCGTCCTGAAGACCAGTGAATATTTCGTAAGGGTATCCGTCGAGCAGTCCTACCAGCGCCACCCATTTATCCTTGTTGTTTTGGAAACGCACCACGTCGCACTCCAGCACCTTTGGACGGACTTCCGTCACGTCAGGACGCTGGTTGTGCATCAGTTCTTTCACTGCCACATCGGCAACCGCTGTCAACAGTTTGCTTTCTTTGGGTGTCAATGCACCCAACATCTTGTCCAGCAACTTCTTTATCTGCTGTTCTGTCAGGGATGTTTCCGTCTGTTGGCTGGCTGCTGCCAGTGTCCTGACCAGCCATTCCGTCAGTGTCTCGTTCGTATTCTTAATCATACTTCTTCGCGCGCTTATTGTAATTTGCCTGCAAAGGTACGAATAAGCGAGCAAAGAACCAAAGGAAAATTTATTTTTCTTTGTTCTTTCGAGCGAGAGTACCTTCTCGCGAAGCGAAAAATCGCCCCTGCTGTGGCAAGAGACTGGCAGTTGCCATCTTTCAGCAGGGAGCAGGATACAAATAGGAAGCGAAGTCTGTCGACAAAGAAAACCTAAAGGTTGTCTTTGGTGATAACGGTAATCTTAGAGTAGATGACCGGAATGCCGGCGACGGTCTGGCTGCCGGTAATCGGCGTATTGTTTATCAGGCTGTTGATAGCCATCGCTGTGTTATTGGCCATGTCCTTCAGGTTCTTATCGATGGTCATGGTCTGCTTGCCGCTCTTGATAAGCGCCTGCGATGCGGGGGAATTGTCCTGTCCGGTAATGACCGGCATGTTTATAATACTTGCTTCCTCCAGCGCAGCGACAGCACCCTGGGCTGCATTGTCGGCAGCCGCCAGCACCAAGTCGGGGCGCTCGCCTGCTGCGTAGCTGCTCAGACGGGCTTTCATGGCTTTTTTGCAATCTTCAACGTCCCAACTGTCAGCCTTCACGTCGTTGTATGCCGTCTTGCCACTTTTGACGACCAGTTTTCCGTCGCCGATGCCTCTTCGGTCCGATGCGCAAAAGCCGTAAGGGTTATGTGGTGCAACTGGCCTACGACTATACCAACATGTTGGTCACACCGTATAGCAAATCATGGGGTTTCTCGGTGGCTGCCTATGGCGACATGGATGCACTGCCCTTGTATCAGGAGATTGAGGTACAGGATGTCAGGTCGATGCAGACAGCATCGGTTTACGGGAAGTGGGCAAAGACCCGCACCTCGTTGGGTGGTGTGATGAAGGAGCAGGGCTACGAGTTAGGCGTTGAAGGCTACGGCTATCTGGCTGGCGGACGGGTTTACCCCTCTGTAGAGGCTACAGGTAACTTCGGCACACTGGTGCCCTTTGACCGGAACACCTCATTCTGGCTCCGTACGGCAGCAGGTCACAACTTCGGAGATGAAGAGTCTGTGTTTGGCACTACCTATTTCGGTGGTTTCCGCAATAATTATGTTGACAATAGAGATGCCTTCCAATATCGTACGACTTTGGCAATGCCTGGTGCTGCTATTGATGCCATACCGGCGCACTCCTTTGCCAAGGCGACGGCAGAGCTCAACCTGCGTCCGCTCCGGCTCAACAACTTCGGTGCGCTGTTCTGCTATCCGACGTGGATCCAGTGTTCGCTCTTCGGAACAGGTCTCTCCGCCTGGAATCCCCACACATCCCACAAGATGTATTACAGCACTGGTATTCAGGTGACTACCGAACTGGTGTTCCTGAATTATCTCAAGACCACACTGTCTATTGGTTATGGTCATCTGTTTGCACCATCGGGATT
Organism: uncultured Prevotellaceae bacterium; assembly: GCA_900318555.1. GTDB lineage: Bacteria > Bacteroidota > Bacteroidia > Bacteroidales > Bacteroidaceae > Prevotella. The sequence continues at coordinate 46,896 of ONKX01000001.1, forward strand.
CGATGGTGGAAGGCGTGGTAATAATGAATTTATGATTTCACTCAAATTGTTGTAATGTTATTTGTCGCTGCCATCCTCCCTGTTGTCATCTACATCTTTGTAGTCTATAAGATTGACAATTTCTCACTCATCAGCGTGAAGAACCTCCTCTTGCAGGTGCTGTGCGGTATGGTGGCAGCATTGGTCTGCTTCGGCCTGTTCCAGTTAACTGGGTCTATCCTCTCCGAGAACCAGTCCGAATTCTTCAATCCTGTTCTGGAAGAAGTCATCAAGGCCCTCCCACTCCTTTGGTTAGCCACCCGAAAGAAGATTGTATTCTTCATCGACAGTGTCATCTGCGGAGCAGCCGTCGGCGGCGGCTTCTCCATCCTTGAGAACATCTTCTACCTGCTGTTTGGCCATGAAATGGGCATTGGCACCGTACTGTTCCGAGGTTTGGAGGTAGCCCTTGTCCACATGGGATGCAGTGCCATCGTCGCTGCCGGACTCATGCTGGCAGTTCGTATCATTGAACGTTCCCATTCTCGATTAGGCCTCAAAAAGAGCGATATTGGAATGTCTGTATTTCTGCTATTGGAAGCACCTGTGCTGCACGTGTTCCACAATACATTCCTTCTCAATCCCCTCTTACAGTTCATTTTCGTATTCGGCACCATGGGCGGTCTTCTGATGTGGACTTATTACTACGATGTAGATATGATCCACCGTTGGATTGACAAAAGTCTCGACAAACAGCTCGCTTTGCTTGAATCCATCAAGAGCGGTCAGTTGGACAACACCCAAACAGGCATCTTCTTAGTGTCTATTAAAGAGAAATTTCCTCCTGAGGACTTTTTCGACATTATCTGTTATGTGCAATTGCATGTGGAGTTGTCGGTAGCTGCTAAGAGCAGGGTAATGATTAGGGAATCAGGTCTGGTGAAAGATCTTCCTTTGACGAAGGAAAATAAGGCATTAATTCTCTCTCAATACGAAGAATATAAAATTCTTGAGAAGAGATTAGGGAAGCTGGCAAGAATGACCATCGCCCCTATCGTGAAGTATTATCCTGCTGATTTTAAAGCCCTCGAAGACCTTCGGACTGAATGCAAAATGTCATCAGATTCACCATGATGTCTTGACAGATGACAGCTTCCCATGCTCTACAGGCTGAACATCGACCCTGCTGTGGTGCTGGGAGTGTGAAAAAGTGATCAGCGGAACCGTCCCCATGATTCTCCAACATTAATACTTTCAACAATAGTTTAAGAGAAGAAATTGAGTATAATAAGTTATTTATTCCAAATAATTGGAGTTTTCCATATTAGTCTGCTTTTTATTTTGTAATTTTGCAACATGGAAAGATTTGTGAATCATATTTTATATGCCATACACATGTTTACTCGAAATTTCGAGCCTGCTATTTACGAAAATGGCAGAATCAGTTATGGAGGGTTAGTTGCAGGCAAGGTTTTTCTTATTATGACGATGAATTATTTATGGGCAATCTTTTTCACAGTTATGCAACTGCTTGGAAGAGATATTGCAGAGCCATTGTTTCGTACTCATCTTTTTGAAGTTGCCTATTTGGTAGTAATCATCATTATTGCAAATGTTCTTAGGTATATTTGGTTTTTAAAAGACAATAAAGAAGAGAAATACTATTGGGAATTTGCCTCTATGCCCGATCATGTACATTTAAAGTGGAAATTTGCAGCTTGGGGATTATTTTTATTTTCTATTGTTTATTTGTTATTATGTATTTGTTTGTGATTACAGGGACCATGGAGTTCTGGGGAAAATTCTCGATGATCCACTTTTAAGTAGAATCTGGACCTTATGCTAAGGCCGCTGGAACATGGGGCGCAATTATGGGAGCACAGATAGGACGAAATGTATTTGGTTTTATAGGCGGTGTCTACTATGATATTGGGGTTATTTCAAGAATAAAAGCACAATTAGAAGAATTAAATAATTTCAATCGTATACATTATCCTATGCAATTTCCATAATATTAATATTTCATAATTAGTTTGACCAATCAATATAAATTTGTATCTTTGCAGAATGAAAGAAATAATAGTCAGTTTTATAAACAGAGTGTATTTTGGAATATATCTCTACACAAGAGAACTGGATATTCCCGTTATGTATATGGGGAGAAAAGAGTATTACAGAGGTCAACTGGGTTTTAAGATTTGCAACTTAATGACCTTTTTATATATAAGTGGATGTCTGTCTTTTGTAGGAGCCTTGGGCGGAGAAACTTTATTGACACTTATCAAAGGGAACTATTTATATAGAATAATGTATTTTATTCTATTGATTGGTATCTCCTTTCTTATTTCACAATTTTCATCATTAGAAGGAGAAAAAGGTCTATCATACTTTGAGCAGTTTGATCAAGAACCTCGTTCTAACAAGATTAAGTGGATGATAATTAGTGCTTTTGTATTTATTATTGGAATTTTATTATTTGTATTGGGTGTTATTGTATTTCCTGTATATAGTTGACGTCAAAGAAAAAACGGAGACTAAATGACTCAATATTGAATCTACTGGAATTTTGTGGAAAATGTTTTGAATTAGAGCTTCGGATACAACGTTTTACAAAATGCAAATATTTCTCCGCCAGGGGGTTTAACCTTTTGATTTTCAGGAAGATGATGGCGGAGGAATTTGATGCGGCTGTGATAGAAGTTGCGTTACTTCTCAAGGAAATTTCTGTAAAGACGGAAGAGGGAAGATTAATGATTGGGAGGCAGGGTCTAAGCAGTAGTGAGGCCGTACTTAAAGAATCTGCCACTTAAGTCGTAAGATGCTATGACATAAGTCGCAAGACTCTGCCACTTAAGTGCTAAGACACTAGGACTTAAGTGGCAGATTAAAGAGAAGGGACTTAAAAGGTGCTTAAGACCTGGCTCACAACTGTTTAGGACGCTCCCAAAAACAATAGTGTCGGAGTACGATATAGCACAGGTTACACGAGACGAGGCAAAAATCCTCCGCCATCATTTTGCTGTTAATCAGACGGTTAGGAGCGATGGCGGAGAATTTTCGTTCTCTAACCTAAAGGTGTAGAGTGTGGCGTTGCAATCTATCGCTCGAAAAAGCTCAAATTTATTTGGCTTTTTGCTCACTTAATCGTACCTTTGAGCTACGCTCGAAGGCACTACGCTCGAAAAAGCTCAAATTTATTTGGCTTTTTGCTCACTTAATCGTACCTTTGCAGGTGAAACATAAAAGGATTTGTAATATGAAGAACTTGATGACCAGGCGTAGCATTCGCCAATATAGTGACAAAGAAGTGAGCGCAGAGCTCCTGAACCGCCTCATGACTGAGGCCAGCAGAACCCAGACGATGGGTAATCTCCAGCTGTATAGCGTGGTGGTGACACGTTCGCCAGAGATGAAGGCAAAGTTAGCACCAGCACACTTCAACCAGCCGATGGTGACGCAGGCTCCAGTGGTGTTGACCATTTGTGCAGACTTCAACCGCACATCAACGTGGGCACGATGCAGGAATGCAGAGCCGGGCTACGACAATTTCCTGTCGTTCATCAATGCGGCAACAGATGCACTATTGTACACGCAGACGCTGTGTAACCTGATGGACGAAGAAGGATTGGGCTATTGCTATCTGGGGACGACGGTATATCAGCCCCAGGCTATCATCGACCTATTGGAATTGCCGAAACTGACATTCCCCGTAGCGACGCTGACCGTAGGATGGCCTGACGAAGAACCTCCCCTATCCGACCGTCTGCCGATGGAAAGTTTCGTGCACGAGGAGACGTACAACGACTATATGGGCATGGACATCGACAAATACTATGAGGACAAGGAGCACCGTCCTGAGAATCTGGAATTTGTGCGTATCAACAATAAAGAGACCCTGGCTCAAGTCTTCACCGACATCCGCTATACGCGAAAGGACAATGACGCCATGAGTCAGGGACTCCTCGAAACACTCAAACGGCAGGGCTTCCTGCCTTGGACCGTCAGAGGCTATTAATCAATCTCAATGGGCTTGTACTTAGGAACAAGGGCCTTCATGATACACCAGCCGATGAGGTAAGCTACGGCGCAGATGCAGAATACAACCATATAGGCTGCGGGCTTGCCCTCGAAACCGAAGAACTGGAAGTTTGCACCCTGAGCAGCAGCCCAGTCGAAGAACTTTCCAGAGCCGAGGTTGATACTCATCGAGCCGATACCACCAGCCATCGTGCCCAGACCTACAATTGTTCCAATGGTAGATTTGGGGAACATGTCACCAATGGTTGAGAACAGGTTGGCACTCCAAGCCTGATGACCAGCGCCGAGCAGACCAATCAGGATAGCAGGCCACCAAGCGCTATAGGCTCCCATAGGCTGAGCAAAAAGACCCAGCACGGGGAAGCAGGCAAAGATGAACATGGCGCGCATACGGCCCAGATAGGGATTCATGCCCTTCTTGTCAACGAAATATGTCGGCAGATAGCCACCACCGATAGACAAGATGGTCACGATGGCATAGAGCGTAAAGATAAGCGCAATACCCATAGCCGAGTCGGAGGTATAGCCATACTGGTCAGAGAAATATGCTGGTGCCCAGAACAGAAAGAACCACCAAACGCCATCGGTCATAAACTTACCCACGAGGAACGACCACGTCTGTTTGTAGGTAAAGCACTGGAAGAACGGAATAGTCTTCTCCTCCTTCATATTGTCGCGATCCTGAGCCTCAGCGAGGTCGTTGTCCTGCTCAATATAGTTAAGCTCGGCCTGATTGACACGTGGATTCTTGGCGGGTTTGTCGTAAAGCCAAGCCCACAGGCCCATCCAGATGAAGCCCAGTGCACCGATGATGATGAACGCCATCTCCCAACCCCAGGCACGAGCCAGCAAGGGAATGGTAGCGGGAGCAGCAAGAGCACCGACAGAGGCACCGCTGTTGAAGATGGAGGTAGAGAAAGCACGGTCCTTCTTAGGGAAGTATTCTGCCGTAGCCTTGATAGCAGCAGGGAAGTTACCTGCCTCACCGACAGCCAGAATCAGACGACACGAGAGGAACAGCCATACGGAAATGGTAGCGATGGCCACAGCGGCATCACCCGTGAGTTGTCCGAGCTGAGCAACAGAGTCGTAGCCCTCAACGGTCATTGCCACCCAGCCGCAACCAGCGTGAAGCACGGCACCCAACGACCATACGAAGATGGCGATGAGGTAACCTTTCTTGGTGCCCATCCAGTCGATGAACTTACCAGCGAAGAGGTTGGCAATGGCATAGAACAGCGAGAACATACCGGTAATCGTACCGTAGTCACCGTCCGTCCAGTGGAACTCTGGAGCGATGAAGTCTTTCCAAGTGAGTGACAGAACCTGACGGTCCATATAGTTAATGGTCGTTGCCAAGAACAGCAGCGCACAAATAACCCAACGGAAGTTGGACATCTTGGTAGTTTGAATTGGAGTCATTGTTATTTCGTTTTTACGTTATTTCATTATGCTGACATCTCCATCATCGGATGTCAATGACGGGGATGTTGTCCTTGTCGTTGTAATAGAGGTTCTCGCCAGCCATACCCCAGATGAAGGTATAGTAATAGGTGCCGGCAGCAGCGTGCATCGACCACTCAGGCGACATGATGGCCTGCTCGTTGTGGAGCCAAACGTTACGGCTCTCCTGAGGCTGTCCCATCACGTGAGAAATGGTCTGTCCGTCAGGCAGATTGAAGTAATAGTAAGCCTCGATACGACGACCATGAGTGTGAGGAGGCATCGTATTCCAAACAGCACCGGGATTGAGCTGGGTCAAACCAAGCTGCAACTGGCAGGGACCTTCCTCCAATACGTCGTTCACGATGAGCTTATAGACGGTGCGGTTGTTGGCTTCCTCGACGGTTCCCACAGGTCCCCAGACAGCAGCCTTCAGCGAACCCTTACGTCCGTCGAGGGTAATCCACTGGGTCTTGTAATGCTGGTGAGCGGTAGCACTATTGAGATAGAACTTGGCAGGTTTCGAGGCATCCTTCGAGCGGAATTCGACAGACTTGTTGACGTCCTTATCCTTACCGATATGGCCACGACCGATGTAAAGAGCCTCCTTGGGAGAAAGCGCATATTCCTTACCATCAACAATGACCCAACCGTCGCCCTCGCCACAGTTGACGACGCCTAGCTCACGGTTGTACATAAAATACTTCTCCTTGATGGTATTATCCACGTCAAGACCGAGTTCCCAGAAATTTTCGAGCTTCAGGGTCTTGTTGACAGGCATAGCGCCACCAAAGATAAAACGGTCGTAATGACTGTAGGTCAGCAGGATAGAGTCGGCAGTCATCACCTTCTCCATAACGAAACGCTCGCGAAGCAACTTCGTGTCGTAGTGCTTCACATCTTCAGGATGGCAGGCCGTCTGGAATTTCACATGCTGTGCGCCTACAAACCTGTCGGCTTCCTGTGCGTTTGCAACAGAAAGCGAGAGGGCAATAGCCCCTGCAATCGTAAGAATTGTTTTCTTCATCATCTATTATTTTAGTTATTCATTTTTACTTTTCGCTTCATCTGCCACAATACGCTGGCGGTTAATCCACATCATCACCAATGTGATAATGGTGAGCACGCCCATACCTACATAGGCCAGATTATTCACACACTTGTAGATGACCCAACCGAAAAGCGAACTGGCAAAGTCGAGGGCACCAGCCTGGAAACCCTCAGGAATCTTCGCTGCAGGATCCTGCGTCTGGGCATAGACCGTCTGGGCAGCCTGCGTGAAAGCTGGAGCCATATCAGTGACAAACCACAGACCTATACCGACAGCTACGATACCAACTATCAATGTCTTGACCACATTACCCTTCGTATAGGGTAACACCATCACAAACACATAGAACATACCAGCCAGCGAAGCCAGCGGCAGGAACTCGTTGCCAGGCAGTGCCACAGCCATCAGCAGGGCAAGAGGAATCAGTATCAGCGATGCCACCAGTGTTGTCGGATGACCAATGACCAATGCGGGCGACATGCCGATATACACCTTCTTGCCTGCCCACTTCTTCTGCACCACCTCCTGCGTCTTCTCAGCAATCGGCTTTAGACCGTCGATAAAGAGTTTCGTGATACGTGGGATCAACTCCATCACAGCACCCATCGTCACACCAAGGAAGAGCACCTTCTTGATATCCAACTGCGCCACAGCACCAATCAAGGCACCTACAATGACACCGAGCACAATAGGTTCACCCAGCACACCGAACTTCCGCTTCAGTCCTTCTGCGTCAATATCAAGCTTCGAGAAACCAGGAATTTTGTCGAGCAACCAATTAATGCCAATGGCAAAAGCCGTAAAACTCTGACAGAAAGGCTGGGGAATGGAGATTCCATCCATATCGTCGTAATAGCTTTGGAACTTCGAAGCTGTCAGGTCGGCCATCACCAACGTGTTGATATAGCATACGATAGCGGCAAAATAGCCCCATGCCAACGACTGGTCCATCACGAAATAAGCAACCGCGCCAATGAAGGCGAAATGCCAGTAGTTCCACAGGTCGATGTTCACCGTGCGCGTACATTTAGTAATAAGCATCAGGAAGTTCACGCCCAGGCAGATGGGGATAATCAGCGCTCCCACAGCGGTGTTGTAGGCAACAGCAGCGGCAGCTGGCCAACCCATGTCAAACACGCCGAGCTGTAAGTCATACAAACGAGAGATTTCCGACAACGGATTGCCGAAATTATTGGTCAACAGGGCGGTCACAATACCGAGTCCGACAAAACCGACGCCCACATAGAGTCCTGATTTCAACGATTTTCCGAACTTCATGCCGATACAGAGGCCAATGATGGTAAACAGGATTGGCATCATGACCGAAGCGCCCAGACTAATAATGTAACTAAAAACTTGTTCCATTGCTTGAATTATCGATAATTTTGTTTTGTTTTAGTATAAAAGACGTTGCAAAGTTACAAAAAAAATGGCGAAATGTGCAACATTTTCGCCACTTTTTCTTACTAAATCGTTAACGTAAATTATTTTTTACTTGTTCAATACAACCCGACCGTTACGAATAACCAGGCCTTTATATTGCTGGTCAACACGCTGACCGTTCAGATTGTAGATGTCAACACTTCCCTCATCCATCTTCCATCTCACCTCATTGATAGCCGTCGGAGCTTCAACCTCGACAGGTGACGCCATTAAATATAGTTCATCAATAATCTCTCCGCTCACTACATCAGTGCCGTAGATACACGTTACGTCAAAATATTTACCGTCATAGTCGGAAGGAACCTTGATGTTCTTCAGATTGAACTTGTTCCACACACGGGCACACTTGTCGTCACTGACAGCATATACACCACCATCCTTCACAAGCTGAACAGTCTTAACAACAAGATAATCTGAATAATCCGCCTCCGTCAAATCTTCAAACTGCACTTCGCGGGGCTGAACATCAAAACCAGACTGGATGTCAAGGGAATATGAGTTGGTTACATCGGGAATTCCTACCACCTGCATCATATTGTTTTCCACATCATACTTAACAAAGACGAGACCCGTCATAACATCACCCTCCTTCAGATTAAGACCAGTATTCTTAAACATAATATTGCCCTTAGCATCTCGTACGTAAGCAATATTACCTGAAGTTGTCACATACAACACCTCAGCATCTTCAAGTTGCAATAATACTTCTTCGCCCGGGCTCAACTCCTTTAAATCATCAACATCAACAGAGTTGACATTCTCGACGATAACCTTGCACGTCGCCTTCAGCCCACTGTTACTTTCGGCAGTAATGGTACATGTTCCTTCAGCAATGCCCTTTACCTTTCCGTCTTTATCAACGGTAGCAATACTCTCATCGCTAGATGTCCAAGTCAGCTGATAGATGGCATAATCCGGCTCAGCAATAGTTTCCAACTGGGCAACAAGTCCTACGCCAACAGTTAATGATTCAGGCAGAGAGAGTTCCCTTAATACATAGATATCCTCTGTGTCGAATGTAATGACACCGTTTGTCATCTGGATATCTTTCAATCCCCATCGGGTTGCCTTACCACTCCACGTTTTCAGATTGGCAGGAGTTGTATTGGCATTCAGCATCCTCACTTTGCGCGTTCCCGGAAAAACATCAGCAGCCGAACCACTAGAATTCTTTCCACCAGCACGTACCACTTCGTAGTAATTATGATCAGGGTTAGCATTAACGGTATTACTATACCAAACACCACTATTAGTCTTATCTACCCTGTGAACCAACATGCCACTTCCAGGCAGATACTTGTCCCATTTAAAGGCGTTCTTCTGGCGATTTTCAAACAAGAAGAATTCATTGTTTACGGGTGAATCGATACGGAAACCCGTAAAACTGCTAAATAGGGGCTCTAACGTATAGCTACCCTCCGCCGTTATTTTCTCAGGATTGTCACAGAAACCAACGGAATAGCGCTCATAGAGAGAATATCCCACAGGAGTGTCTCCATTGTCCGCATAACAGCCGGCAGCCATCACCGACCAGATGCCTGGGTCGTTGCTTTGACCGCCACCCTTCTCGTAATCACTATCATAGAAGTCAGGCAATCCCAACACATGGCTGAACTCATGACAAATAGTACCTATACCGTCGATTCGAATCGTCGAGGGACGAGTCGTATAGCCCAACAACTCTGTAGAGCTGGCATAGTCCCGTATATTGACATTATCTCTCTTAAGTCCCCAAAAACTACTACGATGGGGCCACCAAAGATCTTCGTTGTTGCCGTTATAGTTGGCACCATTGCCGGCAACTATGAAATAAACCAAATCAACATTTCCGTCGCCATCGCCATCGTAATCTTTGAAATTGATATTACCGACAACATCGGCAGAGTCGATAGCCGCTTTCAATATCTGGCCAATTTTATTCTCCTTATTTATATTGCAATCATATTGGCTGAATTTCACCTTGTAGGGGCCAACAATGTCGAATTGAGGCTGGAACTTGCCACCAGAATTGTCCGAAAAATAGTCGCGCACACTACCCGTAAGCGTCAAATTATCAAAGCCCGTATAGCCTTCCATATTGACCATATCGTTCATTATCTCTGAGTAGTCTTCGCGCGAAAAGCCTTTGTCGTCAAACTCAAGGAGGATAATCAATCCCCTGAAGTTACTATAATTGGTAGCACGATTCCCCTGCGCACGACGACCGGCAAGGATTTCTTGCTGGCGCTGTTGCACCAATTGGCGCTCCCGTACCAAACGTTCAGACATATCAGGAGCCTGATACTTCTTGACAGCTGACAGATAGGCCTGCTCAGAAACTGTACGTTCGGCCTCATCGTGAGCCACTAAGGCCGAAGGCTGCAATTGTCCGTTCTTTTTCTCAGCATAGACATAATAGCCTTTTTGATTCTTTACAACGGAATAGCCATCGGCTGTCGTCTGGAAATGCTGCCACTCGTCACCTACCAGTCTCAGGGTCACAAAACTGCCGTCAGGCTGTTGCACCTTTATGGTTCCAGGATGAGCCGGAACTGCCTTCATGTTGCATACGCACATCAGCAACACAACTATAAGCAAATAAAAATTCTTATTCATTGGATAGTACAAATTTGACTGCAAAGGTACGAATAAATATGCAAACCGCAAAACATTTCTGGAGAAAATAAAATTACTCCGTACGAAATTATAATTACTCCAAAAGTAATTTCGATTACTCCGGAAGTATTGGACCGGTCCGTACATTGAAAAGAACATCGGGAGGAGCCAACGCCCCTCCCGATGGATAGATGTATAAATAATTAGGAGATTACTTATTCATAAACTTACGGCCGTTCTTGATGACGAGGCCCTTGAAGTCTGCGCCAACCTTCTGTCCAGACATATTAAATGTAGAACCGACAAACTTGCCATCAGCATCAAACTTAATAGCCTTTACACCAGAACCACCTTCATCGCCCTGAATAATGTAAATGGGCTCATTACTCTTTGCACCCAATATACTGCTAATTGAAACCGTAGCTGAACGTCCTGTCACACCCTCTGGAAGAGGTTCAACCGTAAACCATACCATGTGCAAACCACGTATACTGCCATCGCTTGATTCATACTCATAGTATGTAGGATCTATCTTCACGTCGGCCCAATCAGGAATACCCTCAAACTCGTAATAGCCAGCATCCTCATAGTTATCGCCATCCTCTATAAAGAACGGATAATTTGTCCAAACATATGCAGGATAGCTTTTACCTTCTATAGGCGCAGATTCCGTGTCGCCACCTTCAACAGGAGCAATCTGACGATTCGAATCATCATCTGTTTCAACCTTGATGGCATCCATTTCGCCATAGAAATGGAAGGCCATATTATAGCAATACTTACCGCTAGAACCATTTCCAAAATATGAAAGGCCATTGGGATTAGTCATATCGATGCGATTACCATCAGCATCAAAAGGCAATATATATGTTGGAGTAGCCCAAGTATTCCACTCTTCCTCATGGTCACCCTGATCGCCAAAATAGAAACGACAATCATATTCTAATGTCGGACTCTCAGTTCCTTCAATAGTAATAGCGAATTCATCATCAATCAAAAGGGGAATAACCTCCTCGGTACCAAAATCGTCGATAGTAGTATATGCAAAAGTCAAATCTCCAGGATAACGAGTTGTACCTGTGATTGGCTCATCTGACATATTAGCTTCAACGCACTTCATTTCACCAATTTTTTCACCAACGGTACGATAAGTCTTACCATTCACCTCGATTCTTTCAACCTTATTGAACACTAATGTCAAGTAATCACCTGTAAATTTAGGAGAATTTGAATGTGCCCAAAGAACGACCTCATGCAATGTCAGAGGAGCAGCTGGTTTCTCAAAATACTGACGGAATTGAGGATAGAAAGTCTCAGCAGTACCATCGCCGTCAAAATCGAATGAATCAGCACCTGTCTGGAAAGCTGACGCACCATCTGAAAATCCATAATACCGATGAATTTTCACATAGTCAAAGGGGTGTAAAGTCTGAACGGCTGAGTCCATCGTCAGGATGTAATCAGACACCTGATACGCAATTTCATTTGCAGTATAAACAGGGCAATAGCCTACGTAACCTTTATCAATCTTGTCCCATTCAAAAATCAGATTATTCTCTTCAACATAATTCTCCAGGTCACTTGAACCAAGTGTCCATTTACCTGTAAGATCTTCACTGACATTAGTGAATTTCAATTCAGTGAAAGGAGGAACTACAAGATACTCAAAGGTACCGGAACTGCCATTACCAGAGACCCAATATGTTCCTGCAGGACGAGCATAGTAGACACCGTCAGCTGCAGATCTTCTATTAACTCTGGCAAATTCTCCATCCAAACTTACCTGATTTTTAACAGGAGCAGTAATTTGCTGATAATCAGCAACTCTCTTGCTTACTTTTTCCACTGTTGCAGCTTGTTTCTGAGCAAAGCCGGCAGTTGTTACGACTAACGCAACTAATGATAGTAAAAATTTTTTCATAACATTAAGTTTTAAATATTAGTAAATTAATAATTAACAACAAACCAAAGTTCAGGATCTGTCACAGATGTAAACATCACCTTTTTATAATTGAATGTAGTCACATAAGGAGTAATAACAAACTCTTGAGAAAGTGTCTGGGTCAGCAATGAATTGATACCAGCGACACGATTCATAATGGCCTCAGCATTTGATGTGGCAGGATTAAGGAATTTAAAGTTTACCTTGTTGCCATCAAAGTTGCAAGAATAAAGATATTCAATGTTCTTGGCAGCATTACCAGACTGATACTTGAAGAACCAACGAGCACCATTCTCAGCATCATATTTAAGTGAAATCTGATTTATTGCATAGTTTTTGTTGATTGCTTTAATGTCTTCATGAGCAGCATTCAACGCATTTAACATCTTTGCAGATAGCTCGGTCACCGTTGCGTCTCGATAAACACGAAAAGCATGATTATCCTCAAATTCATTCTTAAAGAACTCCTCAACAGTATAACGGCTTGCTATCCACTTATTAGGATCAGTCTCGTCAACAAAACGATCGCTGACCTTATCATACTTTAATTCCTGAATGGCATTATTCTCATCAACGACACTGTCTGGTTTAACTGGCTCACGGAATCGAAGATAATAGTCTCCATCACGTTTAGTCACCATAAAAGCATGTGACTCTGTCTGAGAAATCTCATCACCACCCTCAGGATAAAAATCGAAAATACAACTCTCAGTATTGGTAATGACATAACGTTTGTCACCAAAACAAATGAGCGGTTCGTTAGGTGCATCCTGAGAGAACATGGTTGCAATAAAGTCATTGACATCTTTCAGATATTCCTCAAAATTAACGTCGTCAGGCAGGCGGGTCAGACGGTTGTAAGTTGCACGTTTCTTGCCCTTCAGCATACCATACTTGGCACCTTCTTCGAGGCTGAGGATGACAAACTCATAGTCGCCCTCAAAACCCTGACCAGTCTGATAGAGGCCTGGGTCTGAAAACATGTGGATACACTTATTGAAAGTATTGAATGTCAGGACAGTACCCTGATCGGAGATAACTTCCCATAGGGATGTATCCGTCAAATATTGACCATCGGTCAGTTCGTTTTGCATAGCCTGAACAACTGAACCATCACGATTAAACTTATTCAGAATCAGGTAACCCTGACCCTTGGGAGCCTCATCGGTGTTCAATGGATAAAATTCCATTACCCACGTTGAACCACCCAGACGGTCGGTATACATCTTCTTCGATGTCATCAGTCGTTCAGCAGCAGAAGAGTCGAACAGGTCGTCTTCTTCCGACACACAACCTGTGAACATCATGGCAGCTACAGAGAAAAGCAGTGATATTGAAAATAGTTTCTTCATAATCTTTACCTTTTTACATTTTTACCTTTCTACCTCTCACTTACTGGTTAGGCATCAGTGACTTATAGCGTTCTACCCATCCACGCAGTTCCTGCATCAGCGTAGTGCCGTCAGGACGAACATAGGTCAACGCATTGATAGGACGTCCTTTACTGTCAAGCACCAAATGGTCGTTTTCGTCGTAAATGTACTGTTTATGCTGCACAGCATAGCGTACAGCGTCGATGTCATAGTTGAAATTCGTCTTCAGCCACTCACGACACATCTCCAGCTTCTTCAGGATTACCTCACGACCCGTCTCGTTACCATTCTTGTCAACAATACTCAGATATACGATGTTACCATTGGCATCAGGCACAGCATAGCCGTTGACGTCGCGCTGGATGTACTTACGCACTACCTGACAGGTAATGACCTTACCGCCACTAGTAGTACCATCCTTGAAATAGTAACCCACAGAGTCGCGGTTGGCTTCACCGCGCTTACACTTGGCATCACATCTAACCCAATGGTCATAGTCCACGTCCATAGCCAACTCCCAGCTCTTAGTAGCACCCTCGAGCATGTTTGCCCATGTTACAGAGTCCTTTACAATGTAGTTGGCAATAATCTCCACCCAGTCTTCGCGAGCCTGCGAAGAAGCATAATTCGAAACAAATCCTTGACCCAAAGCTACCGAATCAGGCGTATCCTGCCAGCTTGCCGTATTGTAGAACGGTTTGGAAATCAGGTTGAAATCCGTGGGATAGTTTATGTTCTGATGCAGGATGTGCGAGAACTCGTGGTGCATCGTTTTGAAGAAATACTCGTTAAGCATGTCAAGGTCGGAAGGTACCAGATTCTCTGCATTGTAAAGGGTAATCTTCAGGCCTCCCTCAGCAGTACCCAACTTGATAGTACCACTGGTAGGATTGTAAGCAGGCGAACCAATGATGTGCATCACTCGAGGACTATAAGTCTTAAGGAATTCGTCACCTACGACATCTCGATAGACGTCGTACCACAGATACTTGTTGAGAACAGCCAAATTGATGCACTGATCGTAGGAACAGGGCGTCAGGTTGTAGTCCATGTCCGAGCCAATGTCCTGCAAACGATACAGATAGCGCATATTATAAGGCTCCTGGAAATTGACTTTCACAAAAGTATCCAATGGGAATGAGTAGACTGTACGATCCAGAGGATAGTCCGTTGTGTCGAATATGGTTGTTCCCAGATCGTCATCCTTACACGACGATAGGTTCAGCATTGTCAGGGCCACAAGGGCCATCAGAATGATATTCAGTTTCTTCATATTATATACCTCTTTCTTGATTATTCATTAACACATTCAGCACCGACGGAAGCAGTAGAACTACTTGCACCATCAGCTTTATCCAAAGGACGCGATGACTCAAGGCCTGCCAGTAAGACCTCCTGAGGAAGCTCAATGGCCAAACGGCTGTCGTGAGCTCTAAGTTCAAACTTCTCAGCTTCAGGACCGTAAACGTGAGTATAGGGGATACCCAAGCGCTTCAAGTCGAAGAAACGCAGTCCCGTCCAAGCGGTCTCATAACGACGCATATCGTTAAGACAGTTCATGTAGACCAGTACCTCAGGCTTGATGATGAAATCAGGACAAACCTCCTGCGTGAAATCCCAATCAGCAAACGTATTACTATGATTGCCAGCATCAGCTGCTGTATACCATTTCTCAATACGTTCCTTAGTCAATGGGAACATTGCGTTAATGTAGCTGGCCTTAGTTGTCTCAGAGAAGTTCTGACGACTCTCCTCATAAGCAATAAGGTCTTCCACACAACCATTAATATCATTATTGCCCAACAGTTCGGCCTCAGCACGCTCGAGCAACAACTCAGAGGCAGTAAACTCACGACGAATGATGTGAGCATAACCAATACCTGCCACCTTGTCAGAATATTCGAAACGCTCTGCTATACGAGAGCTCATATAGCCGTGATCAGAGTTACCATCCCAGAAGGTCTCACCACAAACGGCAGGCATACGCATACAATAGTAATTCCAGTTGGGACCCAGATGGTAGTAGATATCACGCAAAGCTTTACCAGCAGTTGCGTAACGATAACCTACCGAACGACGCCACTGCACAGAATGAGTAGCCACGAGCATCAGATTATTGTTCTGATCGGGACCCTGCCAGATTTCAGCATAGTCTACAGAGTTATTGGCGTTGTCGAAGCCTGCCAACTGGTAGAGCAATGAGGGCAACTCGGCACGTCCGGCAGTCGTGTTCTCACCCAGCACATAGTTGGCATGTTCAATCACCTTGGCATATTCACGCTTGTAGAGGTAGAAACGGGCAGCAAAAGCATGGGCGGCCTTCAGGTTGAAGTGCCACTTTGGCTTCTCGTAATTGACGTCGCTGAGATATTTCAGTCCAAGCAGTAGGTCTTCCTCTATCTTCTTGTAGGTCTCCGTCACACTGCCACGCTCATAGTCAACCAATACCTTGTCTTCAGGAGTTGTGATGTAAGGCACACCAACATCCTGTTTACTCAGCTCCTCGCTACGATAGGCCTGTGAGAAGATATTCAGCAGTACAAAGTGATTATAGGCACGTGACAAATAAGCTTCAGCGTATGCAGAACGCATTTGGTTCGAAATGCTGGGGTCGTCCAGTGAAGCACGTCCACGAAGTTCGTCGAGTTTCACCAAAGCATGGTTGGTAACGGCAATGGCATTGTAAGTGTTTTCCCAAACTTCAGCAGGAGAGTCGCTGCTGGTCGACGAACGGACAGGTTCGAAGCGATAAGCTTCGTCGTCCATACGGTTATATGACGTCAGATTAAAACGAACCTCAATCTCGTCGCCGTTAGACTGAGTAGCCAAATATGGGGCGTTGATGTCAATAATGTTGTCGCCAGAGATTTCGCAAATCCATCCGTAGTTGGCTGTAGAATAGGCGGTACTCAACAACATAATCACATCGTCGACATTCGTCAGCTCCACACGCTCGTCGGGAGTCTTATCCAAGAAACTGTCAGAGCATGAGGTCAAACCTAAGCCCAAGGCAAGAATCGATATTCCTATATATTTCTTCATAATCATATTCTTCATTAATCTATCATTTTGACATTTGATCTCCTTTACATTCCCAAACGGACTGTAAACGTAAACTGCTTAGGCATAGGCGTAGCCACACCACCAGAATTAACAAACTCAGGATCCTGACCGTTCAGTTTCTTGTCTGAATAAAGCAATACAAGATTCGTAGCATCAAGCTTCAGCGAACAGGTAGAGAGACCTATCTTGTTGATGAGACTACGCGGAATATCGTAGGTCAGCGAAACATCCTTCAGACGAATGAAACCGCCGTCAGCCACACGTGCCGTAGAGTAGTTATAAGCATTGTAGGCATAGTTCAACTGATTGATATCTCTGTACTGACGACGACTGGCAATTGTCGGAATATCAGTGATTAACTCGTCACCAGGCTCAACCCAACGGTTCTTGAATTCTTTCGGCATAGCGCTCATATCGGAGTAAGCGGCAGAGAATACCGGGTCGAGACGAACCTTGTTACCAAACGAATAGGTTATGAAGACGTTCAGGCGCCAATTCTTCCACTTCAGCATATTGTTCAGACCACCGGTAGTCGTAGGCTCCGTAGGACCTTCATACTTCAGGAAATCAATCTTCTCATACTCCTGGAAATAGATGTCTGTCATCGTCTTTTCACCATTCTCATTGATGAACATAGGCAGACCTTCATCGTTCAGACCCACAAAGGGGATAGAGAAAAGAGCCGATACAGGATAGCCTTCACGGAAATGGTTTGTGCTATTACCACTAACCAGATCAATGACGTTAGAGCGCGACTTCAGGTCGGTAATCTCGTTCTTCGCGTATGAGAACGTTAAATCGGTATCCCAGTTGAAGTCCTTGCTCTGAATATTGTGCGTAGTCAGCGTAAACTCAATACCATGCGACTTCATGGTAGCTACATTGGCCAGTTTATTAATGAAACCTCCGACACCCTGCGTCTGGATATAACCAATCAAATCGTAGTTGTGACGCCAATAAACATCAGTATTCAAATTGATGCGGTTGTTCAGGAAACCCAAATCCAAACCGACATTGAACTCATGCTTCTTCTCGTAGGTCAGCTCCGTATTGGCAATATTGCTCAGTACGACAACTGTCTCCATCTGATCTGCCTGAGGACGCCAAGCATTCGTAGAATAGTAGATAGGCAGAGCGTTCGACACATACGAAGGTCCACGATCGGCTGTCAGCGAATATGACAGGCGCAATGCTGCGTGCGATACAGCATTGTTGCTCTTCTCCATCCACTTGCGGAAGAAGTTCTCCTCGTGGAGATTCCAGGCACCAGAGACGTTCCACGTAGGCAACCATCTGGCCGAACGGGCTTTACCCAGTTTGTTGGTTCCCTCATATCGGAAGGTACCATTGACGACGTAACGTCCTTTGTATGAGTAGCTTCCCATGAAGAAGTAGGCGAGGTTGCGTACCCATGACTTGTCGAAGGATGTCAGCACCGTACCTTCCTCTTTAGCCTGTTTGTAGAACTCCGGTGTAATGGTCACCAGACGAGCAGCATTGTAATCCACACCATAATCCGAATGGTAACTATGGTCTCTGTCTGTCTTGTTGGCTTCCATACCGGCAAAGAGGTTCATGATATGTACGCCTTCGTTCCACACCTTATTATATTGTACGGTTCCACGGAAGTCCATCTGACGAACCATATAATCGTCACGTGTATAGATACCGCCCTTTGGCATCACCGTAATAGGCAGTGAGTTAGGATCGTCCGGATCAGTATACAAATAGGGATTTGAGCTCTGAATGCTGGGGTTATCCACACCAGCGCGATAGGCCTCAGCCTGATTACTCTCGTTCAGGATGAAGTGCTCCTGCGAAGTCTTTTGCGTACGATAGGCACCTAAGAGATGAATCTCAAGTCCCTGAATGGGCTTATAAGTAAGCTCGCCCTGGAACTTCATATCCGAAACCGACAGGTCGATATAGTTATTGTCCAACTCCTTGAAAATGTTAAAGGGAGCATAGTTACGCGTATAAGTAGCGTCGGGATCCAGCGTACGAGCCGTATTCATGGCATAGCTGAAGGGGTTGATATCGAACGAACGGTTCACAGCACCACTTACCACGTCAGTAGATCGAGCCAAGGTACCAGGAGCCTTCTGGTCACGATACGAGCCGTTGGTCAGGATAGAAACGGTCAACTTTTTCGACAGATTAAACGAAGCGTTCATGTTGGCGGTATAGCGTTCAACCTTGGAATCCTTCGTCCATCCCGGATCGTACATAGCTGATACAGAACCATACAGACTGGCTTTCTCCGTACCTGTAGAAATGCTGACAGAATGATTCTGAAGGATATTGTTGTTGAACAACAGGTCAAACCAGTCTGTATTACGGAACTCAGCCGTCTGAAGATATTGGTTCATGGCTGCTTCAGTATAAGGCAGACCATACTTACCATCCTGGTAGTCGGCAATCAGTTTATACATACGTCCATACAAACCTGAAGAACTACTATTGGCCAGCGTTGAGAATTCCAACCAGCCCTTCTCGGCCATTTCCTTATAGATACCCATCTGCTCCTGAGAGTTCGAGATGTTGTAGTTGCTATACGAAGGCTTCAAGCGATAAGTAAACTCACCTGTATAGTTCACTGTACTGCGACCAGCCTTACCACGTTTCGTGGTAATGACAACCACACCTGCCATAGCACGGGCACCGTAAATAGAGGTTGCAGAACCATCCTTCAACACCTGGAACGACTCAATATCATCGGCACTCAGACCTGCAATGGCGTTCGAAATCAGCGTCACGGCATCGCCTGAAGACAGGTCATCAGCATTGACATCGACAGCGTCTTCCTGAATCACACCATCAATCACCCACAGAGGCTTCGAACTACCATAGATAGACGTAGCACCACGCACACGGATTTTCGGTGCAGTACCAAAGGTACCAGACACATTCTGCACACTGACACCGGCAGCACGGCCTTCCAGTGCACGGCTTACATCGGCAATACCATCCAACTTGGCCTTTTCAGCATCCACCTTCGAGGTTGCACCCGTAAACAGTCGCTTATCCTGCTTCATCATACCCACTGCAACTACCTCACCTAATGTTTGGGCATCGGGGCGAAGGGTAATTGTCATTCCATCTTGTGGTTTTACCGTCTCAGTAATCATACCTACATAGCTTATCACAAGTTTCTTTCCTGCAGGTACGTTAAGAGTAAAATGACCGTCCAAATCGGTCTTAGTACCCTGCTTAGTCCCCTGAATCATCACAGTGGCACCAATACAAGGCTCACCATTGTCCTCGAAGACAGTACCTGTAATCTTGTTCTGAGCTATAGCCAGTCCTACGTAGAGGAACAAGCCGAACAAAATCAGCGTAATCTTTTTTCCCATATACAATATTTTATTTTAATGATTCACCTTAATTATATAATGCGCACGCGCGAAAGCATGGCAAACAACGTGCAAAGATACTACATATTTATGAAAAAACAAATAAAATTAACTAAAAACCTACTTTTTATGCAAAAAAATCATCCTTTTTGCAACTTTTGTTACAAAAAGGATGAATTTATCCTGTTTGAATATCACTTGGAAATATACGATTATTTCACAAGGATAACCAAATATTTGCTAGTTGACCAGAACTTCGAAGGATTCTCAATACGGAGGACATACTGCTTGTTTGCATCCTGTTCCAGTTTATAGCTCGATGCAGGATGATCCGTCAACAGCTTGGCAGAGCGTGAGTACAGCTTGATTTCTTTATCTACTCGAATATCAATCTTGGTAAAGTATTCCTGATTGAAGTTTGAGCGAAGCACCTCACCATCCTCGATGATACGCTGCTCTTTCAGCTCCTTCTTAGTACCAAAAACAAACCATGCGGTATGCAACTGCTTGTCCTGCTGAGAAATCGTCTGCGACTTCTCGGTAGTTTCTTCCTTCAAGTTGCTGACATTCTCCGACAAGTCTGTTACCTGCTCCGTCAGTTCCTGAATCTGAATGTTTTTGGCCTGCAACTCTGCCTGCAGAGCTTTCAGTTGAGCATCTTTCTCTTCCATCTGCTGGGTCAAGCTTTCCAACGTCCGGCGCAACTGGTCGCCTTTCACAGAACTCTGACGAAGCTGATTGCGCAACTTGCTAATCAGTTCACGGTTCTGCTGCATGGTCTGCTGGATAAATGCCATGTTCTCACGGATGCGCTCCTTCGCTGTAGCACCTTCACCCTGACGGGCCACACTGACACGCTCTTCTGCGGCATTGATGGCACGGAAGCCTTCCTCAATGTCGTTCATCGTACCAATCATGTCATTAATTTCATTGTCCTTCTGGGCAATAATTCGATTCAGCGAGTCTGCCTGTTGGGTAAGCATATCGCTACTTCCACTTTTCTGATTGCAGGCTGTCAATGACAACACACCCACAACAAACAATAATACTTTTTTCATTTTCTTGATGTGATTTTATTTATCTCTTTTAC
The DNA here is from genome assembly GCA_900318555.1 of uncultured Prevotellaceae bacterium. GTDB lineage: Bacteria > Bacteroidota > Bacteroidia > Bacteroidales > Bacteroidaceae > Prevotella. Next base: position 68,266 of record ONKX01000001.1, read on the forward strand.
TTTCTTTTTTATTCTCTTTTCCTGCCAACACTATGACGAACTCTCCGCGAGGCTCATGTTCCGAAAAATGAGCAATGGCCTCAGACAATGTGCCTCGAACACTCTCTTCGTGAACCTTGGATATCTCACGACAAACACTAACCTGACGCTCGTTGCCAAACACCTCAGCAAACTGTTGCAGGGTCTTTAATACGCGATAGGGTGATTCGTAAAACACCATCGTTCGTTCCTCATCAACCAAACTCTGAATCTTTGTCTGACGACCTTTCTTCTGAGGTAGGAAACCCTCAAAGCAGAAGCGGTCGCATGGCAGGCCACTCGACACCAATGCCGGAACGAAAGCCGTAGCTCCCGGTAGTGTTTGCACCTCGATTCCCGCACGAACAGCCTCACGCACGAGGAAAAAGCCTGGGTCGGAAATGCCTGGGGTTCCTGCATCACTTATCAGCGCAACAGTCTGTCCTGCCTGCAAACGCTCGATTACCGAAGCACTCGTCCCGTGCTCGTTGAACTTGTGATGCGAAAGCAGATGCTGTTTGATACCGAAATGGTTCAACAGAATACCCGATGTCCGCGTATCCTCCGCCAGCACCACATCGGCCTCTTTCAGCACCCGAATGGCACGCAGCGTCATGTCTTCCATATTGCCCACAGGTGTGGGTACAATATATAATATGCCCATTTCGGCTGCAAAGATACAAAATATTTTTGTTTTTATTTCTTATTTAGCTAATTTTTATTATCTTTGCACCATGATTACTTATCCTACATCGGGCGAGAGCCGTCGCCCTGGCAGAATAGAAGTGGTTTGCGGCTCCATGTTCTCAGGAAAAACGGAAGAACTCATCCGTCGTTTGCGTCGTGCCCAGTTTGCTAAACAGAAGGTGGAAATCTTCAAACCAGCCATCGACACGCGTTACAGCGACGAAGAGGTGGTGAGTCACGACCACAATGCCATACCCTCTACCCCGCTCGACTCGTCGGCAAGCATCCTGCTGCTGTCGTCCGATATTGATGTGGTTGGCATCGACGAAGCACAGTTTTTCGACGACGGACTCGTTGACGTTTGCAACCAATTAGCCAATCGTGGCATACGCGTTATCATTGCAGGTCTCGATATGGACTTCCGCGGCATTCCTTTTGGTCCCATGCCCGCCCTATGCGCCATTGCTGACGATGTCACGAAGGTTCATGCCATCTGCGTCAAGTGTGGTTCCCTGGCATATGTCAGTCACCGTACTGTCGCGAATGACAAGCGTGTACTCTTAGGTGAAACACAAGAATATGAACCGCTTTGTCGCGAGTGTTACCAGCGTGCATTAGAGGAAGATAAAGCCAAAGATAAAAAAACATCCCAATAAATTTGGCTGTTTCATCAAAAAGTTGTACCTTTGCACCCGCTTTCAAGCAAAAAAGGTAGATCCGTTAGCTCAGTTGGTAGAGCACAACACTTTTAATGTTGGGGTCTTGGGTTCGAGCCCCAAACGGATCACTAAGGATGGAGAGCAAAAAGGAGCTGAAAGATTGCTCCTTTCTCCTAAACCCTTAAAAATCAATGGATTTCACTTCTTTTATTTGGTGAAAATTAAGTTTTCCATCAAGTACAAAAGTTATCAAAAGTTATCAAAAAAAGGCATTTTTTGTCATTCCTATGCCCAACTTTTGCACCACGCGCAAAGTCAGAAATAGGAAATGGTGCAAAATGGTGCAAAAAAGTGAAATTCGTATGATGAACAGATTGTTAAAAAACCAAGTTCCAGAAGTGAGGGCAATTTTCGACCGCCACCACCGAACAGTTTCAGGAAAGAAAAACGGCAAGGTCATTCACGACAATTCCGTTAAAGCCTCCGTAGTCATTGAAGTGTATCATCAAGGAAAAAGGGCTTATTTCAATACCGGGGTAAAAATCACGGCTAACCAATGGAATGATGGCATCGTCATCAGAAGCAATGACTGCATGAATATGAATGCCGCCATTGATTCCGTGAAAAAAAGCATCAATGACTATGTTGCAGACTGCATCAAGTTCAACAACCCTTTTTCCCTTGACGGATTGAAAAAGGCCATGGAGATTAATGCAGCGTTTTCCAGTGGCTCTTTCCTTGATTTCTTCTACAACAGAATATTTGAGAAGCCCATATCCCCAGGAACCAGAAAAGGATATATCTCAGTTTACAACAACTTATGCAAATGGGGAGTGATACAAAGATTCTCCGACATTACCAAGGGCAACTGCAAAAAATGGATGGATGAAGCCTGCAACAAAGCGCGTAAAGATAAATTCGCGTATAATAACATCAAATGCCTGAGAAGCATTATTTCCGATGCAAAAGACTTTGGGATGATTAGAGAAAATCCATTTGACGAAATGGAGATCAAACGAGACCGCTCAATCAAGCACGAATTTCTAACCGCCGACGAACTTGAAAAATTCCTCGCAGTAGAATTAGACGAAGAAACGCTCTGCAAATCACGAGACCTTTTCCGATTCATGTGCTATACTGGAATGAGCTTTACCGATGCAATGTCTTTCGACTTCGACACGACTTCAACCGATAACGGCAAATACCGTTATATCGCCAAACGAAAGAAGACTGGAGAGGAATTCAGAATAACATTGCTGAAGCCAGCTATGGCGGTTCTGGAGAAATACGGCTATCATGTGCCTAAAATCGACCAACACGTTCATAACAGGAATCTGCGTACCATCTGCCAACGCGCAGGAATCAAGAAGCATATAACAAGCCATTCAAGCAGGGTGACATGGGCTTCGACTATTGCTTTGGGGAACAATTTGCCTGCTGCTATTATTGCCGTGACAATGGGGCATAGCAACACAAGGCAAACAGAGTATTATGCCAAACTTCAGCAAACAACCGTTGACAAAGCTATGGATGCGCTCGATGAACTTCTATAAATATCCATAATACATCAGAGCAACTTTTATTGAGGAACAAACTAAGAACATGAGGATGGGGTCACATCAAATAAGCCCATCCTCTTTTTTATTGCAGGCGCATGAACTTATATCCAATGTCGCCATTCTTCAATTGCAGATCGTTATTGGTGATGAACGTCACTTCAAAAGGAAAATCCGTACCAGAGTTATTGTAAACCCTCAAAGGCTTTGGCTTGTCACTATTCCATTCCCAATTTGTAATCTCCGGGAAATCAATGGAGAGGTCGAATGTGGCATCAGAGCCAAAGCCGACTTCAACTTTTTCCACGCTTTTGCCAGTAACCTTACAAGTGCCACCGCTATTGAAAGTCAGCGTGAGGTCGCCATATACCTTTTCCCAATGGTCTTCGTAGGCATAGCCTAATCCCGTCCATACCTTCCACACCTCAGTAACCTGCCATTTGCCTATAATCAACTGCGTCCTCTGATCTGGTGGGGTTGTAACTTCATCGTCGCCGTCGCTTCCACATGAAGCGAAAAGCATTGGCAGTAATGCCAGAAACAATAACTTTCTCATAATATTTCTATCTGTTAATGATTTATTCATTCACCATTAAGCCCCATAAACACAAAAAGGGCGCAGACATTTCCGCGCCGTTCCAAGTTCACCACAAACTCCACGATATACGGAAACGCTGCACCCTAAAGCGCATACGCTCCTATCGTGGTTTGGCTCGCTCTATCTGAGGTGGTGATTCGGAACGGCTGAGCCTCTAACCTGGCATATACCAGGAACCGCTGCAAAGATACGAATAAATCTGCAAATAACAACAACAGAAAGCATAGTTTGAGAAAAGTTTTCTGAATTCCTTACAAAATCATGCAGCTCTGCAAATGATAGTGAATGTAGCGTTACGCACGTACCTTAATATATATAAGTCAGCTGCTCCAATCCAGAATTTCCATTCAAAAATACTCTGAGAAATGGCTTAGATTTCTCGTCTAAAACGATTATGAATAATTGATTAACTGCCTATTACGCAACGATTTCCAGAATTTGAGCGATAACATTTGATAGGAGTTGATAGACGGTGATAATGTTAAGATTTTTTAATACTCAAAAATTGAACGATTTTTTATGTTTTGCTTGTTTTGTTCGACAAAAACCTCTAAATTTGTCGTAAAAATCAGCAGAATATGAAGAAAGAAAAAACAATGGTTGTGACTCTGAGCACCGATGAACTCTCAGAGATTGTCAAAAAATCAGTAAGTGAGGCTCTGGATGCGCATTCAAGAAAAAACGCCTCCATGCCTACGGATTCTAACGAGGATTTTCTGACTCCGGCTGAAGCCGCTAAAATTCTCCACGTAAGCAAAAGCACGGTATTCAACTATGAGAAAAGAGGCTGGCTGCAACGACGGAAAATAGGGTTGAAGATTTTCTTCACGCATGAATCCGTGAATGCTATCCTAAATAGTGGCAATAGTTGATCCATTAGAATAGTGTTGAGAAAGGTCTAACATGAATAAAAGGAAAGAAAAATGAGTAAAGGCTTTATCCAAATAGACCGCGAAATGCTGAATGACCCCTTATATAATGAGGGCAAATTCGACCATATCCGCGCTCTTCTTGACCTGCTATTCTTGGCATCATATAAGGAGCGAACTATCGCCATCCGAGGTAATAAAGTCAAAGTTGGCAAAGGTCAGGTAGCTGAATCTGAGGAAAGTCTGGCACGGCGTTGGCAATGGAGTAGGAACACCGTAAGGAAGTTCCTTTCTGCATTGGAAAATGACGGTATTATTGAACAACAGAAAAGCCGTTTAATTACGTTGATTACAATAAAGAAATACCTAATCATTGAACAACAAAATGAACAACAGAATGAACATCAGATTGCACAACAGAATGAACAACAGAATGAACAACCCTATAATAATATAAATAATAATATAAATAAAGAAAATAAAGAAAATTTCTCTACTGAGAGTGTCGCCAAAAAATTCGCCGACATAGAAAAGAATTTTTCAGAGAAAATTTCTGCCCTTGAAGAATCCTACGAGAATAAACTGAAGGAACTGCAAGATCAGTTGTCAACAAAATCTTCCAGAAAAACGAAGACGAATTCATCTGGAGAAAATTCAGTTGCCAATTCGAGTTTGGCGAAAATGGCCAAAGAAGTTATCTGCGAATTCTTCAAGGAGAGCTTTGGGGAGCCGATGTACTGGTCTGGTAAAGAAGCAGGATTAACTACCCAGTTGCTCAATAAGATTAAATTTAGCCTCAAACAAAAAGAACTCTCTGATAGCGACGAGGATATAATTAATGCCCTAAGAACCTTCTTGAAAAATTCTATTGATGACGAGTGGATAAAGAATAATTTCTCGCTTACGCTACTCAATACGAAATATAATGATATTGTGGTCAGCAGGAAAGGAAAACTTAGCGGAATGAAAGTGGGTGTAATCATTACAGATGATTTGAGCGAAAACTTTAAGGATGAAAAAGGATGGTAAGATATGGAAAATATATTTGAAAAAATAGCAAAGCCAACAATAACTCATTTCCGGATTGATGATGCAGAAGACCTTCTGAAACGAGGTCTGAAGCATTTTATCGGCGATGATTATAAATGGCTACCAGAATACAATGAAATCGTAGAATGGTTGTCCGACAATAAAGGCAAAGGTCTGCTTTGCATGGGAAATTGTGGCAGGGGAAAGACTGTTATCTGCCTTAATATTCTCAGTGCTGTTTTCCAGTATGTGCTGAGCCAGAACTACAACATCTACGACTCAGTAGAATTGGGCGATAAGATTGAAGATATTAAATCCTTTGGCTGCAATATTATGATTGATGATATAGGTCTTGAACAGGAATTCTCCAGATATGGAGAGAAACATATTGCATTCAGCGAGATTGTAGACATTGCGGAAAAGAAAGGTCTTCTGCTTGTGATCACAACAAATCTCAACCCAAAGCAATTAAAATCAAAGTACGGAGAAAGGACTTTGGATAGGCTCAAATCGATTACTAAATGCGTAGTATTCAAAGGTAATTCGTTGCGGGGATGAAATGTCTGGAATGTCGGTATATGGCTTGTAAGCAATTCTTCTTTAAAACGGAGATATGGACTGGCTTCTGCCTCAACCCGAATTCCCCCAGGAGCCGCACCCGCATAAATGGCACAGATGGATGCGAATGCTTTAAGAACGAAAATCACGAAGAAAAAACTGAAATGGATTTGTTTAACAACATATTAACATAGAATCATTTTTTCTTTCCCACCGATCAGTCGTGAGATTATATCGGTGTATTTTCATAGAATACCTACTTTCGTAAGGGGCGTTGAAGGACGAATGAGCCTTCGATGCCCTTTTTTAGCGTTTACACTAATTCTAATTAGAATAACAATAGATATTTTCCCCTAATTCGTGCGGTTTTTGGCAAAAAGGCTTGTTTCTGTAAATTTTCCTTACTATTTTTGCGCCAGAATAAAATTTGTATAACAATTTAAATTATTGAATTATGGCCCAAATGACATTAGAAGATGCTCAGGCAATGATTAACTCACAACGCGAGGAAATCGAAACTCTCCGCAAGGAGAATGGCGAACTAAAGCAGAGACTTGGCGAAGGTGACAGCGACGCACAAGTTGAGGCTTATCTTAAAGAAAAGTATGAGCGCGAGAAGCAGCAGCGCGAGAAGCAAGCAACTCTGAAGAAAGAACTGGTTTAATCGTTTTGCACTATGGAAAAGAATCAAGAGAGAAAAGTACCAGAATACGTCTCATTACATAACGAGGTGCTGAAAATCGGTGGCGACATCAAGAATCATGCCCGTCGTTTTATTGAGGCTTATACGGCTCTAAAGTCAATGGCAGATTTAGGCGGTGTTCCTGCTGATCCCAAAGACAGCACAGAGGCATGGCTTTCTGCATTGATAGATGCGAAGACAACTGAAATAGAGACATTGCCACTCACTCAACCCGACAAAGAAGCAGCCCGCGAGAAATGGGATGCAGTTAGAAGTGAGGCTATGCAATACGTTTCTGCTATTCAGAATGCCTTAGCCGCCTATCCTCTCCAGTATGTTGATGGCGACGACGGTCTCCAAGTTACGAATATTGATGAACTTACTGAGCTGAATTGCCAACACAAAGTGCCAGAGATTTGCCAACGACACTACGATAAATTTATGGCGGTTTACGATGCTTTGGTAGAATTCCGGCATTTTGAAGAGGAAAACTCTATCTGTCATTTCGCATTATGGGAGCTGCTTCGCAAGGCACGAAACCCGCAGGATTTCGCTTTGGGTTGGGTCAGCGGTGGATTCTCTTCAAAACCCGATCAAGTGTACGTGCAGCAAATTCGTGCAGCAGAACAATGGTAGAACTAAAACGTTTCGACTATGGGAATTATTGTAGGTGGTAAGAATCCTAAACACATAAAGTCCGAAGATTTGGGAAAATCCGATGCACGTCAGGTTCTCAGAAATGAGGCCGACAATAATAAGCATGGAGAGGATTATTCTCAACTGGAATTGAAACAGACCCTCAACTCCTTGAATCAAAAATGATAATTATTCCTGCTTCGGATTGCGGGGCTGAGAATGATTGAACTCAGCCCCGTTTTTCTCAGAAACAAAAAACTCATATATGACAGTCCATGACAAGAAAGCAAGAAATACTCAGTATGGCGAGTGCTTTTATGAAAGAGAGAAACCCCATCCTAAAGCCTGGCAGAAAAATCGTCATTCCCAGACATCATTTTTGTATAGATGAAGAATGGGGAACGGAATATTTCTGTCTGTCATGTGTGAATTTCACCTTAGTCCGGCATGAACTTATAAGAACGGCAGAGCACTTCCTTGGCCTCCATTTCTATGGAGTCAAGAAAATCGGCAAAAAGTTCCATATCATGTTTATGCGTGAAGACGGTGAACAACTTTAACATAAAAAATTACGATTATGAAATTCAAAGAATGTGAGAAAACAAGACGTAAGGGTGCCCAGACGTTCAGTATTCGGGCGACTTTTACACGAGGCGATTGCCGTAAGGCAGTCCAAAAAATGTATGAGGCAGATAAGACCTCCCACAAATTCAGCTATTCCCAACCTGAGTTTATCCATGACATCGTATATTATTTGCCTCTCTCAAAGTGGATGCTCGATGCTTTCCGTAAGCAACTTGGCGAATGGGCGTTTGATATTTGCGTTGCCAATGATTACATCTACACAAACCGTAAAGAGGATGCCGATAAGCCAAAATATTGGTTCATTGACGAAAGAGTTTTAGACATCAAGCCCGGTCCAAAAGCGAAACGAACAACTCTTCTGATTGATCGTGGCTAAACGTACCACTAACGATTAAAGACGATTATGAAAATGAATGGATATTATACACGTATCAGTGACGGTGTTGTCACTTACTACCCTAAGAGTGATAGAGATCAGGACTACGATCTCGCGATGGTTACGATTTTTGATACTGATTACCCTATAACCTATGGCATAGACAGCAGCTCAGATCAGATTCTGGTGCAAACGGTTGTGCTCAAAAATATCCCCGTAGGACTCCATGTCATAGCACCATTTGAAATGCCTACTGGCAACAAGGCTAACGTCATTGAACTTATCAAGGCAATCGGCAAGGCTGCTATTGCAATCAATGACAAATGCAAGGAGCAGGAGATAGGGTTCTTGCAGTTGTTAGAAGAGCATTTGTAGAACCTTCACGAAAGAACGCTCATGCCACAAAACAAAAGAACTATTGCAAAGGCTCTGGATGGCTATAAGGAGTATATCGCAGACCAAGTAGAAAGTCAGTTGAAGAAATACTGCTGGTCGTTACTTGATAATGCCATTAAGTCCAGACAGCAAGCCCCGGGGTCACATAACTTCACTGGCAACCTACTGAACTCCATCGTGGTTTGTCTCTATCGTGAAGGTGATCCCGTTATCGCCTACTTTGCCAGTAGCCTTGTGCCTGAGGCCATCGTTCCAAAGATGCGGAAAAGAAGTCGCAGGAGGGTTTTCTTCAGCAAAGACTATGACGGAGAGCAGAGCGCATATCTGCCTACCGTTGATACAAATGGAGGATGGGGTAGAGACGATGCCCAGAAGTTCTTTGAGTATTACAGACCAAAAGGCAACCACTTATTCGATATTGTTGTTGCATATACGGTTGAATACGCGGATTGGGTGAACTATGAGAGGGGTACGGCAGGAATTGTAAGAACGATGCAGTATGCAGAAGACCTTGGCCGTACATTCCTGCAAGTCCGATGATATGGTATGATTTAAAACATATAACTATGAACGATAAGGAGAATAAAAATAATGGTTCTGATCAGATTTCGCTCGAAGAGCAGAAAGAAATCATTGCCATGATGGGCGAGAAGCCTATTGAGGTTGAAATCCTTCGCACTAAGAAGCGATATACTATTGACTGGCTGAAGAATGCCCAAATGACCAAACTCGCGTCTTTGCTCATTCAAAAGAAGCATGGCGGCAAAAATGAAACCAATGAAGGTAGTGACACTTTCAAAGCCATCCTTGATGATAACAAGCTCGCCTGCAAGGTCGCTTCAATATATATCCTTAATGGCTTCTGGAAAATCAGATTCCGTTACTGGATGCTTTGGCGTTGGTTCTATTATATCCGTCAGTATGAGACAAGCCAACTCATGCCGCTGCTGCTTGCAGGGAGAGAGAGGATTCCGTTTGAACAATATCTCTTTGCCACATCAATTCAAGCGTCTGCCAAAGAAATACTCACGCAAATGACGATGCAGCAGATAGAGGAAAAACTACGTGAATTCCCTCGAAACGAAGGATCACAAGACCAAGGCCATGGTGACGATGATTCTGGAGAGAAAAAAGCGGAGTAAATCCATGACTCCCGTAATGATTTGGAAATGCCCAGGTACCCCATTATCTAAGTAGTTAAGAATATGAAGAAAAAAGAACTTGATAGGAATGTTCGGAACTGGATTGATGATTATAACTCAATTCATGTTTCTCAGATCAAAATCCCCAGACAACATTTTTGCACAGATGAAAGCGGGGAGGAATTCTTGATGTTGAAAGTGGAGAATAGGCAACAGTTTACCATTGGAGATTTTGAGGTTATGGAGAGTCATTTCAGACTTCGTTTCTTCGGTGTCCGCATTATCTCCGGCTATCTATATCTGCTTTTTTTCAATGGGTGGGGTAATCCTATTTTCGACAACTCAAATAAATACAAACTTATAAATCTTGATTGATATGATTGAAACAAAAGATGGCAAGAAAGTTGGCACACCCTCAGAAGGTGGAGGCCAAGGTAACAGTGTTAATCTCGGAGCAAGAGGCAATAGCAGCAGAAAGCCCACTATTGCCGTTCCCAGATTCGGCAGAGGTAGAGGCAGGGCGGGAAGCCCCAGACGATAAAAAGTGCCTTTAATAAATGCGCCCCCTTGATTGGAGGCGTTTTTTTGCCTTTTATGCTCATTATGTAAAAAATTATTATTACCTTTGCGTCGGCTTTAGTTTTATAGGACAATGTGATTGATGTGCATAGAGCCGTTTGCCGATTTCGACTTTGCTCATCCTCTCTGTTCAAAATTCGCGCCAGAAATGACGCGATTTTTTTGTACCCGATTCCCAAACACTAACAAACACTATCATTTACTACACCAAATAGACAATATCCCAAATATGTACTATTTTTATTTGTTTTTTCTTTTATTGCACCATAATTATTGCTATCTTTGCGCAAAAATGTAAAGAAAACGGAAATATAGCTATGGATTTTAATGCTTTGCCAAAAGACTTTATTATCAAGTCTATCATTAGAGAAAGTGGTCTGAAAGACCTTAGTGAGATCATCGTAAAGGATGGTGAGGTTTGCACTCCTTTCGAGGTTCTATCGCATTTTGAGAATTGCGACGAGAAGACCAGAGTATTGGTAGCCCTCTTTGTCGGCGTGTTGTCACTGAAAGATGGCAAATCCGATATTGTGATTACCACCCAGAAGCGATTGCAGCAAAGGATGGTTGGAGCAGCTGATTCGGATAGTCTGGAGGAACTCCTTACAAATGAAAATGTATCATACTTCTACCATAAGTATTCTACCCGGAAACGATTTGAAAGTCTGATGAATAGACTTGTGGAATTAAGGCTTTGCCGTGAAATATTCGCGTATGGTCGGCACACCTGCATAAACCTCACGTTATCCCATGAAGATTTTGTCGAGGCTATTGCAGCCCATTTCAAAGAGTCCAAGAAAGCAAGCCAGAAAAGAGCATTGGAAAAACAAAACGAAAAACGAAAAGCCCTATCAGCGCAGAAAAAGAAGACGGCATCGGAGGTGAAAAAACTCACTCAGGAATAAAGAACTAAAACCAAAGATTATAAATCGGCAAAATATGGAGAATCATCTTTCGTACTTGAAAATTCCTCTTCCACTGATAAGGGAGTTGCTTGTGACCCCAAGAAGCGCAGCGGACATTATCAGATTCTCAATTTATTGGATGGCCTCTGAATCATTGACCGCCAGAGAGGAATATAACGCCGTGAGGCAGGCTTTATATGAGTTTTGTCTTCGTTATCGTTGTAGCGCAAAATATGACGATGGCAAAGCCGATATTGAATGGGAATTCGACGAAAAAAAATGCTCACAGCCAGGAACCCTTCCCATATCTATCATAGAGGAAATAAAAGACTGCATTTCATCTAACAAAGTTTTTGACTCCGGCAATGAAGAGTTGTGGGTTAATGTTGATGGTGAAGATGATCGTGAGGTCGAACTGAACGATTACGCCATTGAACAACTAATAGAAAATATGGATTGCGCCGTATTTGAAGATGTTTGCACATGGTATAAGATTCGCCAGTTCAACCAGAACGTCAGACGTGGCGGCGATGACGGCAAGCATGACCTATTCGATGTTGCTGGATGCAGGACTTCGTACTTCAAATATTCAAACGTCAATACTGAGGTATGGGGCTATGTGCCGTTTGACGTAATGGAGAGATACGCCAATAAAGCCAGAAGCGGATTCGTGCCAGAATATGAGCGCGTCCAACTCGCCTGCTTTATCGGCATGAAATCTATTATCGGGATGAAGAATTATGCCGTTGCGCCCAAAGAACAGATTCTCGCAAGAATGATAGGTTGCAGGAATAAGAATGACTTCGAGGGTGAAATGAAGACCAAAAACAAAAAGGTCGAAGCCCGAAAGATCGTGGAGAAATACCGAAACGTCAGACAGTTCCCCAAACTTATGAACTCAATGGTTAGATTCGGCTACCTTCAATGCTGCTTCAGCAAGCAGGGTGCAGGCGGTGGATGGTGCTTTTCCACCAAACTGGATGAAGATACGGTGATGAATGACTTATTGTACTATGAGCAGGAGAAAATACTGGCTAACAACCACGTTCAGGACTCTTCCCGGGCATTCGCCAAAAGGATGAAGCAACTCAAACTAAATCTGGCACAAAATCAGCACAAAATTCCCTAAGTCATTCCCGGTATTTTTCCCGATTCCGTTCCCGACGGGAATACCCACAAACAAAGGCTTTGAAGCGAAAAACGTAAAGTTTAGCGTAAAGTCTAATGTAAAGTTTAACGTAAAGTCTGCGTAAAGTATAAATAATAGTATATAAATAATAGAATGTAAAGAAAACGAAAATAAAAAATAGAATACAAAGAGAATAGTTCGATTCGAAAATCGAACAAACAACCAATGGCATAATAATGCCTTGAATCAAGATCGTTTCTCATGCAATGAACAAATTATGCAATGATGATTTCTCAATGCCAGGAACCAAGATTTTTTGTCTTCAGTTGATTGATAAAATAATATTTCAATGATTCTTCTGACAATTCTGAGAAAAGAATTATTTTCGCGACGAAAGAAGATTTTTTTGGAGAAAATGGACTTTCGACAAATTTCGGCGAAATCCATGAAAAAATATCAATGTTATCGTATAGGGTAAAAATTCCATGCTTTCACAGCCGCCAACGGACATTTATTTCGCATAATGCGCGCGCGCGTAACCACAAAATACGAAAGAAAAAGAAAGATTATTTTGGTTTGGCAATGGATTCATGCTGATACGCGACGAAAATCAATACAATGTGCCAATCTATTATTTTATAAAAATAATATTGGGCGATTTCAAGCCGTTTTTTGAGTAATGTGAGGAATTTCCACGCCGGAGCATCGAAAAGCCGCTGGAAACGGCAATTAAGGCAAATTCTAATCCGTTATGACAAGTTTAATGGATTCAGGTTACTTCCTAATTATCCAAAAATCAGTTCTGCCAGAATGATTTGCATTGGGCTACCACTTTTTGCGGCTTTTATCCGTTTCTGCTATCAATGCCCTCAGACCACTATTCTATGAAACCATGATTTTCCATGAATTAGCCTCGCATGATTGATAGTTCATTTGGATTACAAACTTTGGGGCAACCGATTTCTCAGAATCTCGTTTTCTATCGGTGTACCAACTATGATAGTAAAAATGGCGCAAGGTTCAAACAACCAAAGCAAAAATACGCAAAAAGAGACAGATTTCAATGATGGCAATGAGATCATCGGTAGTCTCTGGCTCGATATGGGGCAAAATGCAGGCGAAATAGCCAATATCTGAATATTATCGTACTGCCAATGAGAAAAACGTCTTACGACCTTCATTGTTTTTCTGAGATATTAGAATTTAAGGGTTGGGGCTGAGCTTCGCAGGCTTATTTTTATCATTTATTATCGTACTCCCATGCTCTCAAATCTTTCGTACTTCCCAACGCATAACAACAAAAAAACGCTAACTTCATTATCTCAGATTTTGGCCAAGGGCATCGTACTGCCAATGGCATCGTACTTCGTGCGCCGGATAATCAGACCAATTCCATCAACGATTACAGCGAAACCATTTTTTTATCATCGTGCTTCTGGAATAAATTTCGTATCGTACTTTCAATATCGTATCGTACTCCAATGGCCAGAGTCCATCGTACTGCCGAAAGCCATAGTACTGCCAACCTGAATAATATATCGTACTTCCAAGGCTATCGTACTCCCCATCGTATAGTACTCTGGAATTCGTATCGTACTTCGTACTCCAGAATTTCGTATCGTACTTCGGGTAATCGTAGATATTATAAAATTCCAAAGGATAGTTGGCATTTTTTCGTTTTTAATTTATCGTACTCTATTCCATGAAAACTACCTCCGCAAATTATGGGGCTTTAGTCTTCAGTTTTTGTTGTCATTGTTTTCTCCAGTCGTTGAGCCTGAGTGATAGTCCAGGAACCGCCCTTTGCAGTCTTAAAGCCTTTTTCGTTCAACTCTTTTGTTACCCCACTCCATTTCATGCCGAGCCGTCTGCAAACCTCGATGTGATTCCATGCCGAGACATTGGCAGAGTTATTCCTTGCATTTTCCCTACGGACTTCAAGGCTTCTTTTTCTGACATCTTCGCCACAGCCCTCTCCTTTTGGCCTACCCAATCGTTTGCCCTTGGCCTTCAATTCAGCAAGAGCATCCTTTGTTCTGGTACTAATCAATTCCGCTTCCTGCTGAGCCAGCCCTGCAAAGATGGCAAGGGTTAGAGTATTGAACTCTGGTAGATCGCAGGCAACAAAATTGCAGCCTTTGTCTTTGAGGGCAAAGATGAAGGAAACGTTTCGGCTCAACCTGTCGAGCTTTGCAATGAGAAGTGTTGCTCCAGTTTCCTTGCATCTTTCAAGGGCATTCTGGAGTTGAGGACGTGAAGAGCACCTGCCACTCTCCTTTTCGCTGAATTCTGCAACTACGCTACCGCCATTGTTGGCAACGAATTTTGTCACCGTTGATCTTTGAGCATCAAGACCAAGCGACTGCCGCTTTGTCGATACTCTGTAATAAGCCACGAATTTCATATAACTTGTTTTTTACTTTGGAACTGCTGCAAAGGTAGTCATTTTCATTTGAAAAACACCCGTTTCTCAAATGTAATTTCTTCGCTTTGTCGATTTTTGGAACTTTTTAACTCTATGAATGCGATTTTCCAAAAATTTGTCAGCAAGCAATCACAAACTTTTTTCTGAGCTGTCGCCAGAACTTTTTTTGAGGTGTCGAAGACGGATTTTTTTTGAGGTTTGATTCTGGAAACTTTTTAGGTTGCTGAGCTTGGGATTTTTTTTAGTGGTTGGTGGAATTTTCTTTCTTTGTCGCTGCATGATGTTTTTTTATTAATGCGTTGTGGCGGTTTATGTTTGTGGCGGTGGTGGTGGTTTTATTCGTTTGTGTGTTGGTGTTGGTGGTTGGTCGTTGGTGTTGGTGGTTGGTCGTTGGTGTTGGTGGTCTTGGTGGTGGCGGTGTCCGTCTGGTTGTGGTGGTCTGGTTGTTGTGGTGGTTGTGATCACGTTGGGCGGTTCTGCGTTTGCATGGTCTTCATTTGGGCGGTGTTGGTGGTGGTTGTGTGTGCGCTGCATGATGTTTTATAAGGTCTTATGAGGTTGTTACCTGATAGCACAAAACAAACGTTGTGGCGGTGTTGGTGGTGGCGGTCTTGGTTGTTATCCATACAAGCCACAAAAGACCAACACAAAGGAAATAAACGGCAAAAAAAATAGGTGTCTGCGTATTGCAAACACCTTAGTTAAATGTTAGGGAAATATCTCCCGAAATTTTGAGTTAAATTTTTCCGTTACTTCGTTTTAAAAATGGTTGTGCCGATAATTTCGTTTGCTCTTTCCATTGCTTTTTCCTGCATTAAAATGTGGTCGTTTTCTTGTTTGTGAAAAACCGCTTTATTAAATGCGTTTAAAACGTCGTTTGTAATTTCGTCGATTCCGTCGATGTTTTTTTCTTCATCCGTTGTATCATTAATCGCCAACTCAAAAAAACGCTCACAAACGAAATAATGTGCTAAAGCCTCAACGAGCATTTTGTTTACTAATTCTTTGCGTGTCATAACTGTATGTATTTAGGAAATTAAAAACGGCTTTAGGTGTCCTAACATACATACAATATGTTGCGGTCGTTTCCGACACCGCCACCATAGCCGTTAAATCGTTGTTTGTTTGTCTCTTCATTTTTATATGTATGTTAGGATGCTGCAAAATTAGGCAATATTTCCGTAACTACCAAATTTTTACATAAGAAATTTGCAAAAAGTAAAAAACTAATACAAAACAAAAACAAAGCGCAAAAATGAAAGTCAAAAAAGCGGAATTTCTACAAATGCAAAAATGTGGGAGTGTAAAGATTTTACAAGTTATTGATTTTCATTTAGTTATCGTAAAAAGATACATTATACTAATAATGTAACTTTTTCGTATATATGTATATTATTTTATATAAAATAATATACCCCACCCCCCCCTTAGAGATAGATCAAAGCCCATACTCACCTCATACAAAAATTTTTTATTTTTTATTTTTTTTGAGTTAATGTTTCACGCTCTTTTTATTCAATGTTTCACACCCTTTCCAAAGTCATTTCAACTGCACTTTTCCCCTTGAATCATTCCACTCAAAGCAAGCATAGCCAAAGGGTTGATATTGGTTATTAAGCCCATGCCGCCATTTATTCAAGTCCTGCATATTTATGGCTCCTGGCATAGAGTCTGGATAGCGACTATGTTTGTTTGGCTAAAATGCAAATGCGCCATCTGAAAGCAAATCCAGACAGCGCAAACGCCGTTTAACAGAAATTATGGCATAAGAATTATTCCGACAACTTGGGAATCCGTTTATCAGAGAGTGTTATCTTTGACTGCGTTGAATGAATCTTATTAACAACAGCATATTTGCACCCGGTCATACGCTTCAGATATTCCTTTACCTCTTCGCTAACCACAACCATTCTCACAATGAATATGAATCCTTTTCCAAACATATTCTCGAATGTGCCGTAGCTGACAACCTTTTCTTTCAGATCATAATCATCGCCGATGGCGAGTGATTCCTTAACTTCGTCTTTTGTCTTCATATTCAAATTCCTTCAATAGTTTTCGGCAAAGATAAACAAATCTATTTATCCGAACAACAAAATTGGTTTGGAAAGTCCTTTTTATGGGATAAAGTGTCTAATTTGACTTCCATTTTTCTCGTATATTATGCTATTATCGTAAACTTTTGAATCTATGATTCAACGTTTACTAAAATCAGAAAAAAGGGGAATATATGGCAGAATATCGACGGCAAAGTAGATATAAATCGAGGAAATAGGCTCATTTTCGCTGAAACGGCATTGTTTTGTAAGATATTTTTACTTTATTTGCAGCATCGTTTAACGCATTAATACAAAGATTATGGCTGATAATATAGCACCGTTGATGTTTAGCGTAGCCATCAGCAAACTCGACGAAAAGATTAAGAAATGGCAGCATCAGATAGAAGACTTTGCCAGTAATGGCGGCAAAGGATATAAGCTGAAGATAGATTTCGGTGAAGCCGACACCATGCTCCGCACTCTGGCTCAGTTGTCAAAGACAGCGGAACTTACCCGCCTCCAGACCGAACTCGACGCATTGAAGAAAAAGTTCAAGGAACTCAATAACAGCATCGGCGGTAATACTGCCCAGAATATTTTCGAGCCTCTCAGACGCGGGGCAGACGAAGGGAAAAAGGTTGCAGACACAATTGAGCAGAATAAGAAGCGCATACTCGACGCATATTCTGATTTGATGAAGTCCGTAAACTCCTTGCAGGCTGATCGTGCTCATGCCCATGGCCTTGGCATTGACATCGGCGGTTCATCCAAGATGGTTCAGGACATCAAGGCATTTGCCGCTGAGCTGAACCGCATAAGCGGAAAGAACGGCATACTTGGTGATTCCTCTGCCATTAACGACATATTATCGAAATATCGGAACTATACCGAAGTCATCCGTATGCTTCGCAACGAGGTTGTAAGCCTATCCAAAGACCAAGAGCGTCAAAGCAGGAATGCAGCCTCCCAGAAAATCATTGACAACAAGAGCGTTAATGAAGCCATATATCAAATAGCACAACTCGAAAAGCGTTTGTCTGCCTTGCGTGACTTGCAGGGTAAGGCGCAAAACGCAGGCATAATGACCCCCAAACTGGACGCTCTGGTTAAAGACCTTGAAAGATATATGCAGAGATTCCAGCAGATCGTTCAGAATGGAGGTCGTTTGTCCGATGGCGTTACGACCTCTGGAATGATCAAAGCCGAAGGTGATTATCGCGCATTAACGGCAAGGATTACCGAGAACACCCGGGAAACACGCTTGAATATTGCAGCCCGAAGTAGTGCCATTGCCCTTACGAGTGCATTAGCCGCTGAAGAGCAACGTCTCTCCCAGGCTATCACTTCAAGCACATCTGCTATGCACGGACAATCGCAGGTTCTCAAAGACCTAAAGACTCTGGCAACGCAGTATTTCAGCGTTTGGGGTGCTAAGACCATTCTCGACAATATCATTCAGACTGGTGGTTTGTTGGAACAGCAACGCCTCTCCATCGGTGCTATCCTTGGCGACCTTCACCAAGCCAACGCATTATTTGACCAGATCAAGGATTTGGCAATACGTTCCCCCTTTGGTGTGGTACAACTCGACTCTTTCAGCAAGCAATTGACGGCATACGGCTTCAAGTCACACGAACTATATGACTGGACTCGCAGGCTTGGTGACATATCAGCAGCGACGGGAACAGAGGTGAGCCGTCTCGCCTTGGCCTTGGGTCATGTAAGGTCAGAAGGTGCTCTTACTGGCTATACCCTTCGTCAGTTTGCTATGGGTAACGTGCCATTGCTGAAGATGCTTTCTGAGCAACTTGGTGTTACTACCGCCCAGATACGCGAAATGACGCGAAAGAAGCAGATTAGCTTTGAAGACGTTACGACGGCTTTGAAGACCTTGACGGATGGCAACGGAATGTTTGCCAATGCGCAGGAAACGATGGCTGAGGCTCTTAATGCAAAATTCAAGAATCTCCGAGACGCATTTGATTTGATGTGGGGAGATATTGCAGAATCCGGCGTTGGCGACACGCTAAAATCTATTGCGACTGGACTCACTGAACTGACAAAGAGTTGGAAGCCACTTGTAAAGGACATGGCAGCAGGAGCAGCTATGTTTGGCGCAGTAAAGGCAGCAGCGTTACTCTACAATTCGGCATTGGGTCAGACAACCTCCAGTACCCTTGCAAGCGCATTGGCTACAAAGAAACATGAGGCAGAGCAATTACGCATTGCCAGAACCTACCGCTCACTTACTACCGTTGAGCAGATTCGCATGAACACGGCAGGACAGTTGAACGCTATTGATCTGCGTATGTTGCTGAATACTCAGAAACTAAGGGGAGAGGAACTACTTCGTGCCGTGGCCATGGGTAAAGTGAATAAGCAGATGGCAATATCCGCTGTCAATGCCTCAAACCTCGCTAATACCGAGAAACAACTTCTGGCAACCCAGTTGCAGCAATTGAATGGTTTGCGTAGAGGTGCTATGATGTGGACTACCTTTGCAAACTCTATGAAACGCGCAGGTGCAGCCGTTGTTTCCTTTATGGCACAGATGGCTCCTATGGCTGCTATCATGCTCGTAACAGACGCATGGGCTTCAAGACAAGCCGATAAGGATGCGATAAAGAAGCGCATGGATGATATGCGTGAGCAAGCCACTGAGGGCTATCGCAACCTTCAGGAATTACAGAAAAACTTTGCCGTTGGTAGCAGCAAGGGCATGAATGACACGCTTCTTTCGCAGTCTATCGACGATATGGTTGACAAGTTGAAGGATTATGCCGCAAATGCCAATGAAGCCTTCAACAACGCCTTTGAGATTGACAAGGAGGGCAAGGCAGTCCATACTCTCGCAGAACAGTATGAGATACTGGCAAAGGCTCTTTCTGTCACGACTGAGGCATATAAGAAATATCACGAAATCCTTCCCTTGATTGAAAGGGCACTCCAATCATCAGACCCAGACCTCAACTTCATTGAGAGGATCGGCAACTCTGCTTTCGGTTGGATGCTGAATGATAATGCAAAGGCAAGTCTCACTGGCGGATTAACAGCAGCGTTAGACGCATACACCACGAAAGTAAAGGAAGCAACCGTAGCGGAAAATGTTTTCTTGCGTCAAAGGATGGAGGTTGCAAATGTGCTGCAAGGGCTTGGCTATGCCAATGTTCTGGAAATGGATAATGACGAACTCCTTCATCTTATCCGCACCATTAAGAATGAAGTCCCGGACACATTTAGGAAATTCTACCAACTTCTTGGCGAGGATGGAAAGAATGCCCTGAATAACCTTACAATGTCTTGGCGTGGCATGAATGAGGCATATTCACTTGCAAACCTTCGTATGCGTAAGGCAGGCGAAGAGCTGCATGAGTCTATGAAAGCTATGTGGGGTAATGATATGCAGAAATGGCCTGAGGGTTGGCGTGAGGTCGTTATGTTGGCAATGAATAGTGCTACTGCCGACGTTAAGGGCTTTGCAGACCTTTCCATTGACTACCAGAACCTTGTAAGAGACAGTTTCCTCAAACCCTTCAAGATTACCGTTGATAGCGAAGAGGCACAACAGAGAGTAAATAATCTGCTTGTTGACTTACAGAATCTCGTAGGTAAGGAATGGGTCGTAAATATCGGTGTAAAAGGTGAGGATTCCTTTGCCGATGTTGATGCATCCCAAAAAGCATATAAGGATGCGCAGGAGAAAATCAAACGTGCTCAGCAACAATTGAAGAAACTTGGCAATCCCAAAATCGGAGATAAGAATATTTCTGAGGAAGCAAAGAAGGTAATCGAAGACTACAATACCCAGATAGCCAGACGTTCAGCAGCGCGTT
Organism: uncultured Prevotellaceae bacterium; assembly: GCA_900318555.1. Classification (GTDB taxonomy): domain Bacteria; phylum Bacteroidota; class Bacteroidia; order Bacteroidales; family Bacteroidaceae; genus Prevotella. The sequence continues at coordinate 88,967 of ONKX01000001.1, forward strand.
CGGTTATAATCTCCTATGGTGCAACACCAGAAGAGCCGAAAGTAAAGAATACTGGCAATGCCAGGAACCGCACAGAAGATGCCCTTGCTAATCGTTGGCAATCAAGGATTGATATTCTGAAGAAATACCGTTCTGAACTGGAAAAATACCAGAAAGTCATGTCGCGTGAGCAAGCCATTGAAAAACTTTCTAAGAACGGCAACTATGCCCCAATGTTCAAAGAGAAATGGTTTTCTGATCCCAATGATTTTGTCGGCTCCATTGACGAGGCCATCAAGAAACTTGGTGATGCCACTGATAAGCGCAAAGAACTTATTGCGAAGTGGGGAACAGAGAAAGAAGATTTCCTTGGTGATGAATTCCGTAAGAGTATAGAACGCTCTGTTAGCGAACTTGGTCGCCTTATGAGCGTTGTAGCCGAGAATTACGACACATACAAGAAATGGGTTGATCTCACTGGCGACACCTCACTTGCTGCTAATATAGCCGGAATTTCAGAGAATACATCAATGTCCGACTGGTTAGAAAGCCGTATGACCGATGAACTCAGAAAGAATGGTGATTCCCGATCTGCTTCACAGATTTTCGGACTTAACGAAAGTGCGGTCAAGGAACTTGGTGAGGATAGTGTCATTTATAAACTTTGGGAGGAATGGCAAAAGAACAATGATAAAATCAAGAAAGAAAACCTTGCTCTTTATGCCGAAGCTATTAAGAACGCCAAAGGTTATGCCGAAAAGATTGCCGACATTAACCGCGAACTCCAAAAGGAGATTGAAGCCATTAAGGAAATGACTGGAGGCAACACCCCTACTGAAGACCAACAGACACAGCGTACTGTTCTTATCAAGAATGCCAACGATACGGCAAACAAGAAGATTGCGGATGAAACATGGAACAACTTCAAGGCTACTGAGGAATGGGGTCGCATATTCGCTGACTTAGACAGAGTTTCAACGTCAACACTCTCGCGTATGCTTGATAAACTACGTGAGATTGCGCCTACCCTGAATGGAAGTGTTGAGTCCACGAAAGCCGTCTATGAAGCCATTGAGAAGGTTACAAATGTCGTAAATGGCAGGAATCCTTTCAAGGCTATTGGTGAATCATTGAGCAACCGCAGTAAGCTCAGTGGCTACTATCATCAGGCGCAGGAAAAAGGCAATTTGGTAGCCAACTCCGAATTGTCGAAACTTCTTGGTGTGAAGTTAGGCTCTACCGTTAGCAAAGACCAGATAAAGGACGGCATGAAGAATGAAAGCGAGTCTTTCCAGAAAGCCATTGGCAAGGTAGTTGAAGGATTGCAGACATTCCAGAACGGACTTGATCTCGTAGGCGGTGTGTTTGATTCGTTGGGTATGTCTGGAGCATCTAACTTTGCTTCAGATGCCTCTGGTATTCTTGGCGGTGCTATGCAAGGCGCGTCTGCTTTGTCGGCACTTGGGCCTTGGGGAATGGCAGCAGGCGCAGGCTTGGGATTGATAAGCGGTTTTGCACAAGTCCACGATAAACGCCTTGAACGTCAAATAGAGAAACTGCGTGAAGACGTTACCAAAATCGAGAACAATACAGCCCTTATCGTGAAAGCCCGCGAACGCACACTTGGTTATGATAGCGGTGATTTAAGACGGACTTATCAGATTCAGTATGCCCCAGACCAGAAACTCATTGATCAGTATGGGAAATATGGTCGTTGGCTTGGCTCATTGGCGAAGGGCTTCACGTCTGAGGCTCAGAAAGCCATGTACGAATACTATCAGCAAAATAATAAGGGTACTGGCTATAAGCAGGAATATGAGAACTTGAAGAAAGAGAGGCAGGACTACATTGATATGTATAATGCCGAATATGATAAGAAGAAAAGCAGTGATGCCGCTCTTGAAGAGTATAAGAAGAAAATCGCCGAACTCGACGATCAGATTCACTACTTCGCCTTAGACCTTGCAAAAGAGTTGTGGAATATCGACCTCAAAGGATGGGCGCAACAGCTAACCGATGCCCTTGCAACAGCTTTCGAGAATGGTACGGATATGGCGAAAGCCTATAAGAATACCGTTGAGGATATTCTTCGCAGTCTTGCAAACAAGATGATACAACTCAAAATTATTGAGCCGATATTCCAGTCGTTACAAGACGAACTTTTTGGCTACCAGAAAGCAGATGGAACTTGGACTAATGGTGTATTTGACAAGGAAAATCCTTTGGGTAGCGCAGATGCAGTTGTTAAAGTTGTATCTCAGTTCTTTGGCAAAGGCGGTAAAGGCGAACAGGCGATTGAGGCTTCAAAAGCCTTCTTGGAAGCATACGAGAGAGCACTTAATCAAGATGGACTCTCTATCAAGAATGTAGATACAAGTTCACTCAGTGGCTCTATTAAGAGCATTACCGAGGAAACTGCCGACATTCTGGCAAGTTATGTCAATGCCATCAGAGCCGATGTAGCCGTTAATAGAATGCTTCTGACTCAGTTTGTATCGGAGTATTGGGGAGCGTATATGCAACAAATTACTGGCATACATTCCACCTTGCAAAACATTGACAAGAATGTGGCGGCTATCACGGCATTAATGAGTGAGAATGGTGCGTTGTACGATATAATTGCAAGTATCAACACCCACCTCGAACGCTATAATACAGGAGTAGAAAAGATCACGGTTCAATAACTCTATGTTTCTCATATTCTTTAGGGTGCATTTCCATTGTGAAGTGCGCCCATTTTTTTGAATAAAAAATTGAGCGATTCGTCACGAACAGCTCAATCAAGAAACTTAATAAAAAATTTGGATATTTTATGAAACTAACTTATCTTAGCCAGTCCAATTCTTCCCTTACCTTGACATCAGAATCGGCTATGATTACTGAGTCTTGGGAATGATTGATAATTACCACCTTCGCCTTATCCTTCTGTTCGACGCGTACGCAGGCATCGTCTAATACGTGAACCAATACAAAGGCGTTTCCACTGGCTAATATTTTTATGTCTGAGCTGTCACGCACATATATCAAGCCTTGGTTCCTGGCATTGTAGCGTATGGTAGATGTGGACTTTCCACAGACCAAAGCCCGGGCAGGATTCAATAGAGAATATTTGTCATCGACGAGGACGTTGCTTTCGCGTCTGAATTCCAAGTCGAAATTATCCTTGATGAATTGGTTGGTTGGATAGCGGTATTTTAGGCAGAAATCCATGCCCTCAAAAAACTTATCAACCATTTTCTCTTTATTCCAGTCGTTTTTCCAATCGCCCTGCCACTGCTGACACAGACCGAAGGAAATCGCCGTACTACGAAGTTGATTATTTAATGCCGTTAATTCCATATCATATAATTTTTGTGCAAAGATAAGAAAAAAAAGCGATAACCGTCACCATAATTAGACATTTGTCAAATATTTTGCCCAAAAGCCTCCATATTCATCTATTTTATTGCAAATATTTATTTAACTTTGTTGCAAAATTAAAGTCATGGAAATTCGCAAATTATATATTCAGCAAATGGATTTCGACGGATTGCAGTACACGAAAGGTATTGCAGTTGATTTATTGGATAAATTCAATATCGGATGCGAGGAATTTCCTTTCAAGAAATATCCAGAGGCAAAGGAACTGCCAAAGCGGGATTGGCCCGGAGAGGATGGCGTTGAGAGCTTTGTACCAAAAAAAATACCCATGAAAGCCTACGACATAGAAGTTACCTTTATCTACAAAGGCACTGAGGCTACGATGCAGAAAGACATTGATGACTTCATTATGTTTCTCTATGGCAGGAATGAAGGTGCTACTGGATCAATACTTGCTATCTATGATGAACACGTCAAAATAGGTCGTAAGGATGTAAGATGCCAAAAAGTCCACAACGAACTCTATTACGATGAAGAGTACGATGATGAAAAAATCGCTAAGTTTAAAGTGATTTTCAGTGTGGATGATCCCATAACCGAGGTGACTCCGAAATATACGATAAGAGAGGGTGCAAAGGTAATATCCGACTTGGAATTTGACACAACAAACTAACGCATTCTGAGCAATAACATTTGCTCTTGTGGAATGGAATTGATTGCCGTCTGTAATCAGTTCCATTTATATTATAATAATGTATAACCGCCACCGCCTTTCCAGAATGTAAAGAAATCCGAAAAATTCGTTTCAGATATGAAAAAATATACTTGCACATCGCCTACAATTCAAAATAAAACCGTACCTTTGCAGGCAAGTTCCAAATAAAGTGCTCTAAAATTAAAATTATGAACAGCAGAAGTAACTACATCAACAAGTGTACGCCTTAGGCCGAAACTTGATCAAAAAAGTGGGAACTTTTTGCACCAAATACAAAGAAGTGGTTCGTAAATACGGGATATTTTTTATCCCAAACGGATCACAAAGAACGAAAAGCCACTGATTTTCAGTGGCTTTAAAAGTAAACATAAGATAGATTATGATGACAGCCAACGAGATCCGCGACTCTTTCAAGAAGTTTTTCGAGTCAAAACAACACGCCATCGTGCCCTCTGCACCGATGGTAATCAAGGACGACCCCACGTTGATGTTTACCAACGCGGGCATGAACCAGTGGAAAGATATTATATTAGGTACGCGCGACCCAGAACCGCGTCGTCGTGCAGATACTCAGAAGTGTCTACGTGTCAGCGGTAAGCATAACGACTTGGAAGAGGTAGGTCACGACACCTACCACCACACCATGTTCGAGATGCTCGGCAACTGGTCGTTTGGCGACTACTTCAAGGAGGGTGCCATCGATATGGCATGGGAGTATCTGGTGGATGTGCTGAAATTGAATCCCGCTGATCTGTACGTCACTGTTTTCGAGGGTTCACCCGAAGAAAATATTCCTCGCGACGACGAGGCCGCCAAGTACTGGGCCAAGCACGTGCCCGAGGACCATATCATCAATGGTAACAAGCACGATAACTTCTGGGAGATGGGCGATACGGGTCCCTGCGGTCCATGCTCTGAGATTCACGTTGACTCTCGCACTCCCGAGCAGAAAGCGGCCAGCGGCAAAACAGGTCGTGAGCTCGTCAATCAGGACGATCCACAGGTCATCGAAATCTGGAACCTCGTGTTTATGCAGTTCAACCGCAAGGCTGACGGAAGCCTCGAGAAGCTGTCGATGAACGTCATCGATACCGGTATGGGCTTCGAGCGCTTAGTTCGCATGATGCAGGGCAAGCATTCCAATTACGACACTGATGTCTTCCAGCCCATCATCAAGGCCGAGCAGGACATCACTGGTCTGAAATACTTCACCTTCGAGGAAGAGACAGAGACTCCTATCAGCAAGGAACAAGACGATATCAACGTCGCTATGCGCGTCTGCGCCGACCATCTGCGTGCTGTATCGTTCTCCATTGCTGACGGTCAGCTGCCTTCTAATGCCAAGGCCGGTTACGTCATCCGTCGTATCTTGCGTCGTGCCGTACGTTATGCTTACACTTTCCTCGGACAGAAGGACGGTTTTCTCTATAAGCTCGTCCCCACCCTCGTTCACGAGATGGGCGATGCCTTCCCTGAACTGAAGGCTCAGCAGCAGCTGATTACCAAGGTGATTAAGGAAGAGGAAGACAGCTTCCTTCGCACCCTCGACAAAGGTATCTCCCTGCTCGATAAGGCTATGGAAGAGCTCAAGGCTCAGGGCAAGAACCAGTTGGACGGTGTTCAGGCTTTCCGCTTGTTCGACACCTATGGTTTCCCCCTCGACCTCACGGAACTCATCTGTCGTGAGAACGGCTTTACGGTTGATGAGGAGCAGTTCAACGTCGAGATGCAGAAGCAGAAGGAGCGTGCCCGCAATGCCGCTGCCGTCGAGAACAGCGACTGGACGGAGCTGCAGGCTGGTGAACAGCAGTTCGTAGGCTACGACTATACCGAATACAATTGTCATATCCTGCGCTATCGCAAGGTCACCCAGAAGAAGAACGAGTTCTATGAGCTCGTGCTCGACGCCACACCGTTCTATGGTGAAATGGGTGGACAGGTAGGTGATTGCGGTGTGCTCTGCAACGAGAACGAGACCATCGACATCATCGATACCAAGCGCGAGAACAACCAAAGCGTACATATCGTGAAGCAGTTGCCAAAGGATCCCGCTGCCGAGTTCATGGCATGCGTCGATACCGACAAGCGCAACGCTTCCGCTGCCAATCATACCGCCACTCACCTGCTGGACTATGCCTTGAAGCAGATTCTCGGCGACCACGTAGAGCAGAAGGGTTCGTTTGTAAGCCCCGACACCCTGCGCTTCGACTTCTCACACTTTGAGAAAGTCACCGACGAACAGTTGCGTGAGGTAGAGCGTATGGTGAACGACATGATTCGTCAGGACATCCATATCGACGAGCATCGCGACGTGCCTTTCGACGAGGCCAAGAAGCTTGGTGCCATCGCTCTCTTCGGCGAAAAGTACGGAGACAAGGTCCGTGTGGTTCGTTTCGGTCCCTCTTGCGAGTTCTGCGGTGGTATTCATGCTACCTCAACAGGTCGCATCGGTTTCTTCAAGATCCTCTCTGAGAGCAGTGTTGCTGCCGGCATCCGTCGTATTGAGGCCACTACCGGTAAGGATTGCGAAGAGCGTCTCTACCAGATGGAGGACATCCTCAAGAACATCAAGTCGTTCTTCAACAATGCGAAGGACTTGCAGGGCGTTATCCAGAAGTATATCGATGAGCACGACGCCATGAAAAAGGAGATTGAAGGCTTCCAGGCACAGGCCGTAGAGCGTGCTGCCCAGCGTCTCGTTGAAAAGGCCCGCACCATCAATGGCGTTACCGTCATCACATCTGTCGTGCCCATGGCTCCCGCTGCTGCCAAGGACCTCGCCTTCAAGATTCGTGCCGCTGTCAATGGCTCATTGCTCTGCGTCATCGGTTCTCACGACAACAACAAGCCCCAGCTCTCCATCATGATGAGCGACGATATGGTTTCAGACCACGGTCTCAACGCAGGTCAGATGGTTCGAGAAGCCGCTAAACTCATCCAGGGTGGTGGCGGTGGTCAACCCCACTTCGCTCAGGCTGGTGGTAAGAATGTCGATGGACTCAGTGCTGCAGTCGATAAGGTCATCGAACTTGCAAACCTCTGATTATTCCAGTTTTTCTTTCTTAGAACTGATTTGCGTTAGTTTGCCGTTCTTCCACTTGTAGGTTTCGAAATAGAGTGTGTTGACGTCGCGGATAACGCAGTCAATGGTTTTCTTCTGCTCGTCGAAGTTGGGGTCCGTAATGCTCTCAAATGCTTCGACGTAGTAGTATTGGCGTGTCGCAGGGTTCCACACGAAAACCTTGTACATGTCCTGTGTACGGACGGTCATACCGATAAACACCATGATGTCGGGGATGCCGTCGAAGTTGACGTCCTCCTCCCTGATCCATTGCAGTTCGTCGGCACGATCGGCCTCATAGGCAATACACAACGGCTCCTCGAAACTCAACGGACTCTTCTGACCGTTGACAAAGAAATCGACGTGGATATCGCTGAGCCAACCGTTCTCATCCTTGTCGAAACGCTTCTCTATGCGCCATGCCTCACGCTTCGGAGCATGGAGCACCGAGGGCAGTTCCTTGACCCACGAAGGCTTGTCGAACACCGCCTCCATCTGCGTCATCGGCAGCGACTTACCCGTCGCAGGATTCGTCCACGAACCCTTATAAAAATGGTAGTCGCCCTCCACCTCATAATACATCAGCGTAAAGCGTCCGGTGATGGCACCATCTGGCTGATATTCAGTAAATTTGATGGCATAGAGGTTGTCGCTGTTAGGTGCCTTCGGGTCCGCTTTCGTTTCCTCTCCGACAATGAGGATAGGTGCCGGATTCTTCGCATTCGGGTAGTAGATATACCCCGCATTCACCCATTCTCCGTCGTTCAGTCCCGTGTACCACACGATTTCTATGGGAATCTTGTTGTTCAGTTTCCCCTTGAATCCATACTTTTCGTTATAAGCCTGTGCTGCAGCACCTGTGGCGCACATCAGCAGCAAAAATGTCAATAATTTCTTCATCATGACTGTCACAAGTTTACGGTTTACGGCTGCGAAGGTACGAAAAAAAAGAATGAAATACAAAAGAAATTTGATTTTTTGCCATTTTATTTTGCATATTGCACGATTTTTCGTACCTTCGCAGGCGTTATGCAGGTGATTTACGAAGATAACCACATCATCATCGTCGCCAAGGAGAGCGGCGAAATCGTGCAAGGCGACAAGACCGGCGACACACCGCTGTCGGAAACGGTGAAGGCCTACATCAAGGAAAAGTACCAGAAACCCGGTGCTGTCTTTCTCGGTGTCGTTCACCGTCTGGACCGTCCCGTGGCAGGATTGGTGATGTTTGCGCGGACGTCAAAGGCCCTGGCGCGCTTGAACACGATGTTTCGTGACGGTGAGGTGCACAAGACCTATTGGGCGCTGGTGAGTAAGATGGAAGATGGAAGATGTCAGATGGCAGATGACGGAGACTGGCACACCCTGAAACACTGGTTGGTGCGCAACGAGAAACAGAACAAGTCGTACGCCTACGACCACGAAGTTCCCAATTCGAAGAAAGCCATTTTGAAATACCGCGTGGCAGGTCATACCGACCGCTACACGCTCTTGGAAGTGAACCTGCTGACGGGTCGTCATCACCAGATTCGCTGTCAGTTGGCAGCAATGGGTTGTCCCATCAAGGGCGACCTGAAATACGGTGCCAAGCGCAGCAATCCCGACGGCAGCATCTCGTTGCTATCACGCCGCATGGAGTTCATCCATCCCGTGTCGAAGGAACATATCGTCGTCGAAGCACCGCTGACAGGAATATGGGAGAGAGTTGAAAGTTGAAAGGTGAAAGTTGAAAGGTGAAAGTTTATAGATAATAGTTAAGAGTTGAGGTGAAGAAAGCGTTGTGGTGGATATTGGGCATTTTGCTGAGCCCGTTGGTGCTTTTTGTGGTGCTGACGGTGTTGCTTTATCTGCCACCCGTCCAAAACTGGGCCGTCGATAAAGTGGCCGAAATCGCCTCCGAGAAGACCGGCATGCAAATCACTGTGGGTCACGTAAACCTCTCATTCCCACTGGATTTGGCCATCGACGACTTCATGATGATTCACGAGGGCGACACCATTGCCAACGTCGAACACATGGTGGCCGACGTCGAGCTGTGGCCGTTGCTGGAGAAACGCGTCGTCATCAACGAACTGGAGGTCACCAACACGCAGCTGAACACCAACGGCTTCGTGGAAGCAGCGGTGGTAAAGGGCCATTTCAACCGCCTCGCACTCACCAGCAAGGGCATCGACCTCGACAAGCAGACGGTGGAAGTCAACGGTGCACTACTCGATGACGCCCACCTTGACATCCAGCTTCGCGACTCGGTGCCTGAGGACACGACGACCACCCCCACGCTCTGGATCATTCATGCCGACAGTCTGACCATCAGCCGCAGCGACCTGTCGTTGCACCTCGCAGACGACAGCACGCATATCTACACCCGCATGGGCGACTTGAAAGTCCGCGAAGTACTTGCCGACTTAGGAAAACCCGCTTATAGCGTCGGCAGCATCGACTGGAACGACGGTGCCCTGCGCTACAACGATATCGACATGCCGCAGTTGAGCCTCCACACGGGTCCTTTGCGCATGGAGAACGACAGCGTCAAGGTGCCCCACCTGCAACTGAAAACTGCCGACAGCGACCTCATCGTCGGCCTCGATATGCCCCTGTCGCTGACGGACTCGCTGAATCCCGGCAACATGCAACTCACGATGGATGCCCAGTTGGCGCGCAACGACCTGATGCCCTTCCTCTCGTCGCTCCCCCGCCCCATGCAAGAACGGTGGCCGCAATACCCACTGAGCGTGAAAGGACGCGTAAAGGGCAACCTGGAATGCATGGAATTCACCGACCTCGACCTGTCGCTGCCCACGGCATTAGCAGCCAAAGCCAGCGGTTTCGTGGCAAATCTCAACGACCTGAAACGCCTCAAGGCCGATGTCGATTTCGAGGCCCGGACCCAGGACCTCAGCTTCGTGACGGCCGCCCTGCCTCGCGACATCCAGCGCAACTACCGCATCCCCAACGGCATGAGTGCCAACGGTCATCTCAAGGCCAACGGTGCCGACTATGACGCCGACGTCACCCTCCACGAGGGCGGCGGTACGGTGAAGGCCAAGGGTCGCATCAATACCGACGTGATGCGCTACGACGTCACCGCCCACATCGACCGTCTGAACCTCCACCACTTCATGCCGCGCGACTCGTTCTACACCGTCACTGCCGACATCACGGCCAAAGGCGTGGGCACCGACATCTTCTCGCCCCGCACCACGCTCCATGCCGACGCCAACATAAAACACCTGGGCTACGGCCACTGGAACCTCGACAACGTGACGGCAAAGGCTGACATCAAGAACGGACAGGCCCATGCCGACATCCATAGCGACAACAAGCTCATGAACGGCATCGTGACCGTCGATGCACTGATGAAGAAACGCCAGATCGACGGTACGCTGACGGCCGACCTCAACCGCCTGGATCTCTACGCCATGGGACTGACGCCCCATCCGCTGAGCATCGGACTCTGCGGCCATGTCGATGTGAATTCCGACATGAAGCTGACACATAGCGTCAGCGGACTCATCAACGACCTGACGCTGCGCGACTCCAGCAAGACCTACCGTCCCGGTGACATCGGGCTGCTCGTCAAGACACGTCCCGACACCACCTATCTCCGCGCACAAAGCGGTGACTTCATCGTCAAGGCCGACGCCAGTGGCGACTACGAACGCCTCCTGCGACGCCTCACGGTACTCAGCGATTCCGTCGCCGGTCAGTTCCACCAGCGCATCATCGACCAGCCCGCCATCCGCCGCCTGCTTCCCATCATGAAGCTCCACGTCGAGAGCAAGCAAGACAACCCCATTGTCACCTTCCTGAACAGCAGTCAGGGCATCGACTTCAAGCAACTGCTATTCGACATGGATACGTCGCCCGAGACCGGCATCAACGGCAAGGGCTACGTCCACGCACTGGCCATCGACGACATGCGCCTCGACACCATCAATTTCAGTCTCGTACAGCGCAAGAACCACCTGTCGTTCCAAGGTCAGGTGCGCAACAACAAGAAGAACCCGCAGTTTGTCTTCAACACCCTCATCGACGGACTGTTCCAGGAGCGCGGCGCCACCTTCGGCGTGCGCTACTACGACGTCAACGACCGTCTGGGCATCCGTCTGGGCGCCAAGGCCGAGATGGTCGATTCCGGCATCAACCTGCACCTGCTGCCCGAACGTCCTACCATCGGCTACAAGGAGTTCAACCTCAACCCCGACAACTTCATCCTGCTGGCACGCGGTCATAAGGTACGTACAAAGATAGACCTCATTGCCGACGACGGCACCGGCGTAAAAATCTATTCCGAGGACAGCGACCCCACGGCCCTGCAAGACATCACCATCAGCCTCAACAAGCTGAACCTGGGCGAGGTCACCAGCGTCCTGCCCTACTATCTGCCCCAGATGACCGGCATCCTCAACGGCGACTTCCACGTCATCCAGAATGCCGACGGCCAACTGTCGATGGTCAGCGACATGGCCGTGCACAATATGACCTACGAGCGCAGCCCCATCGGCAATATCAGCACCGAGCTGATGTATCTGCAGAAGGAAGACGACGCGCACGCCATCGAGGCACGACTGATGAAGGACGACAACGAGATAGGACTGCTCACGGGAACCTATTATAACAAGGACAACAAGCGCATCGACGCACGTCTGCTCCTCGAGCGCCTGCCGCTGTCGGTGGTCAACGGATTCATTCCCGACCAGCTCTTCGGATTCCACGGCTACAGCGAAGGCGAACTGGCCATCAAGGGCACGCTCAACGCTCCGAAGGTCGATGGCGAAGTCTATCTCGACTCCTCCTATCTCGAAAGCATCCCCTACGGTGTCCGCCTGCGTTTCGACAACGACCCCGTGCGCATCGTCAATTCGAAGCTGCTGCTCGAAAACTTCACCGTCTATGCCTACAACAACAACCCGCTCAACATCCAGGGCGACATCGATTTCAGCAACCCCGACCGCATGCTGGTGAACCTCCGCATGCAGGCCCGCGACTTCCAGATTATCGGTGCCGATGAGAACCCCAAGAGCATCGCTTACGGCAAAGTTTTCGTCAATATGTTTGCCCGCATGAACGGTCCCGTGGACAACCTCAACATGCGCGGCCGACTCGACGTGCTCGGTTCGACGGACATGAGTTACGTGCTGCGCGACACCCCGCTATCGACGGACAACCACCTGAACGATTTGGTGAAATTCACCGACTTCAGCGACACTACGCAAGTCGTTGTGACGCGTCCACAACTCGGTGGTTTCCAGATGGATATGACGATTGACGTATCTAAAGGTGCACACGTCATGGCCTACCTCAACACCGACCACTCGAACTACATCGACCTCATGGGCGGCGGCACGCTGCGCATGCAATATACCCCTGCCGACAACCTCGTCCTCCGCGGTCGTTACACGCTGTCGAACGGCGAGATGAAATACTCGCTGCCCGTCATCCCGCTGAAGACCTTCACCATTCAGGACGGCTCATACATCGAGTTCACCGGCGACCCCATGAACCCAACGCTCAACATCACCGCCACCGAGCGCACCAAAGCCTCCGTTTCCGGCTCCAGCGGTGCGGGACGCAGCGTCGATTTTGATTGCGGTGTGAAGATTACCCAGACGCTCAACAACATGGGTGTGGAGTTTACCCTCGACGCACCCCAGGACATGATTATCCACAGCGAACTGCAGGCCATGGGTCGCGAACAGCGCGGCAAGCTCGCCGTCACCATGCTCACCACGGGCATGTATCTGGCCGACGGCAACACCAGCGCCTTCTCCATGAACTCCGCCCTGAGCTCGTTCCTCAACAGCGAGATCAACAGCATCACCGGCAACGCCCTGCGCACGCTGGACCTCTCGATGGGCATGGACAACACCACCGACGCGGCGGGCAATTCGCACACCGACTATTCGTTCAAGTTTGCCAAGCGCTTCATGAACAACCGCCTGAAGATTGTCGTCGGCGGCAAGGTGTCCACCGGTGCCGAACTGCAACAGCGCAACTCGTCGTTCTTCGACAATGTGTTGCTCGAATACCGCCTCGACCAGACCGCCAACAAGTTCGTCACGCTGTTCTACGAAAACAACAGCTACGACTGGCTCGACGGCTACACTCAGAAATACGGCGGTGGCTTCACATGGCGCCGCTCGCTGAACAGCTTCTGGGACATCTTCCGCTTCAAGGATCCCCAGACGCCCGTCCCCATGCGTCCGCGTGAGACCGGCTCCCCCGCCCTCGCCCCGCGCGACAGCGTCAGTAGCGACACGATAAAGGTAAAAAGGTAAAAAAGTAAAAAGGTAAGAAAATGACGAACATATATACCAAAGAAAAGATAATGGGAAGTAAGATGGCCAAGGTCTTTTTACCTTTTTACCTTTTTACTTTTTTACTTTTACTTTCCTCCTGTTCCATGACGAAGAACATCCCCGAGGGCGACCAGCTCTTCACTGGACTGAAGAAAATCACCTACAGCGACTACGTGCTCACCGACTCCGCAGGTGTTACAGCGGAGGTGGCGACGAAGAACTTCGCCCTGGCACAGGAGGAGGTCGAGGCCGCACTGGCCACCGCACCCAACGGCGCCATCTTCGGCAGCAGCTACTACCGCATGCCGTTCTCCATGGGACTGTCCATCTGGAACCATTACCACGACCGCGACACCAAGTTCGCAAAATGGATGACCAAGGCCTTCGGCAAGCAGCCCGTACTCATGTCGTGGGTCAATCCCGAACTGCGCGCACAGGTCGCCGAGGGCGTGCTCCACAACCACGGCTATTTCAACGGATACGTCGGCTATAACGTCATCCAGCAGAAGAACCCCAAGACCGCCAAGATAGCCTACGACGTACATCCCGGACGGCTCTACACCCTCGACAGCATAGGCTATTTCGGATTCCCTGCCGAGGCCGACAGCCTCATCCATGCCACGTCCGCCGAGGCCACGATTCATAAGGGCGACCCCTTTGTCGTCAGTCGCCTCGATGCCGAGCGTCAGCGCATCGGCAGCCTCCTGCGCAACAACGGCTACTACTACTATCAGCCCAGCTACGCCTCCTATCTCGCCGACACGTTCGTCGTCGACGGTCGCGCCCAGCTGCAGCTGCGCATGGCCAACGACGTCCCCGTCGAGGCCACCCATAAGTGGTACATCGGCCGCGTCACCATCAATATGAAGAAAAACTTCATGGAACAAGCCACCGACTCCGTTGTCGGCCGCTATTTCACCGTGCGCTATTCCGGCAAGAAGCCACCCATCCGCACCCGCGTGCTCATGGCCGACATGAAGCTGCGACCCCGCCAGCTCTACAGCTACGACAACTACCAGCAGTCCGTCGCCAAAATCAACGCCATGGGACTCTTCTCCATGACCGACTTCACCTTTACGCCTCGCGACACGTCTCTCACCTCTAACCTCTCACCTCTCACCCCTCGTGCTGACACCCTCGACCTCACGCTCAACTGCGTCTTCGACAAGCCCTGGGACTTCTATATCGAGACCAATTTCAACGCCCGCACCATCGGACGCATAGGCCCCGAGCTGCGCATGGGTGTCACACGCCGCAATGCCTTCCGAGGAGGCGAGAAAATCGACGTCAACGTCCACGGCTCCTACGAGTGGTCCACTAGTGGCGGATCCAATATGAACAACTACGACTACGGTGCCGACGCCTCCATCGAGTTCCCGCGCATCATCGCACCGTTCTTCGGAGGCAACCGCGTGCGTCGCGACAAGGACGGCCGCATCATCCGCCGACGCCGTTTCTACTCCACCCCCTCCACCATCGCCAAGGTATCTACCGACATCATCTACCGCCCCAGCTACTACAAGATGCACGTCAACTCCGGCGAGTGGACCTACCGCTGGCAAACCTCCGCGCAGAGCCGCCACGAATTCTCGCCGCTCACCGTGAAGTATCAGTTCATGAACAGCCATACCGACGCCTTCGACTCGCTGGTGCGCATCAACCCCTATCTGGCCGTCACCATGCAGGACTACTTCATCCCTGAGATGCGCTACACCTACACCTACACCTCGCCCGTCGAGCTGCTCAACCCCATCCGCTGGGAGACCACCCTCAGCGAGTCCGGCAACGTCGTGTCCCTATTCTACCTTCTCGCAGGCCACGACTGGAACGAGAAGGACAAAAAACTCTTCAAGAACCCCTACTCGCAGTTCCTGAAGCTTGAGACCGACTTCACCAAGACGTGGCGACTGAACAGCTCGTCGAACCTCGTGGGACACATCAATGCGGGC
Source organism: uncultured Prevotellaceae bacterium (assembly GCA_900318555.1). Taxonomy (GTDB): domain Bacteria; phylum Bacteroidota; class Bacteroidia; order Bacteroidales; family Bacteroidaceae; genus Prevotella. The sequence continues at coordinate 104,330 of ONKX01000001.1, forward strand.
TATATATGGACGTATGGCAACAGCGACTGGGTGCCCAACAGCGAGATGTTCTATGTGGGCGGTGCCAACAGCATCCGCGCCTTCTCCGTACGTGGCGTGGGTCCGGGAGCCGTGAGAAGTTTCGGCCAACATGCCTTCGACTACATTTTCCGCAACGGCTCTATCAAGTTCGTCAGCAATCTAGAATACCGCTGCCAGCTCTTCGGCAACCTCCACGGCGCCCTCTTCCTCGATGCAGGCAACGTGTGGACGCCGCCCGGCGACCATTATGACGACCCGGACATGGAAGAGACCTTCTCGCCCGGCAACTTCCGGCTGAAGAACTTCTTCCGCGAACTCGCCCTCGGCACCGGCATCGGCATCCGCTACGACCTCGACTTCCTCATCATCCGTCTCGACTGGGGTATCGGCCTCCACCTGCCCTACGAAACCAGCCGTTCCGGATACTTCAATGTCGATAGCTTCAGCCGCAACCAAACCCTCCACTTCGCCATCGGCTATCCATTCTAATGCGGAGTGTCCCCGTCAATCGGGGAAACGGCTTCCGCCAAAGGGGCTCTCTTAGGCAAAAACGCCCAGAAAAAGAGAAAAGAGAAAAAAGAGAAATCTTTCAGAACGCCTTTATTTAGGGCTATTCCCAGAGACGAGATATAAAAAAGCAAATCCACGCCATGCTTTATAACGTGGAATTTTTGGTGCATTTCCCGCGCTGTGAAGCGCGCAAGTCTATTTCTTGACTAACGTTTTCAGTTTATCAACGTAATAGTCGTTAATCCTGACCGGCATCGTCATCGGGGTCGTAGCCACCACCTCCTGCGGAGTAGGCCACCACGTTGATGGTGTAACCCGAAGTGACGAGGCTGTTGTCCGACTTCTTCACCTTGATGGTGTACGTGCCGATAGCAACACCATTTCCGTGTCGTTCGTAAAGGTGCCCGTCACTTTCGGCAGACGTCTGATGAGTGCCGCACCTGTCGACGAATTGGCAAACTCGCTCAGCGACGCCGTCGTCAGGTCCGTCGTCAGGTCCGCTGTCACGCGGACAGCCATCTGGTCCGTCGTCGGCTCCTCCCATGTCACCTCCGGCGGTGTCGTGTTACCACCACCGTTGTTGCCGTTGTCGTTGTTGTCGTCGCTGCTGCACGATGTCAGCAGCATCATTACGCCGCAAATCAACATAGCGGTCGACATCCATAAATTCTTTCTCATCATTCTTCTATCGTTTTCTATCGGCTTATTAAAAAACTTCTTCCTCGTCCAAATCGAATCCCGGGGCGCCGCCAGGCTCTGGTGGGGGTGAAATTACCTGAAGAAGGGGTTGATGCTTTAACTCCACGACTACCATGTTTGGCTTTATATAATTATTCTTTTTCATAATCTTTGGCAGTTATTTAATGATGATTTTCTTTCCATTCTGTATATAGATGCCCTTATTGGGTTTGCCGCTCAGCTTGCGACCGTCCAGCGTGTACACACTATCGTTGTTCAACGTTCCACGTTCAGCGTTCAATGTCGTTATTCCCGTCTCGCCATCAAAGTCACCGTCACTGTCGAACATATCTGCAGGGAAGTCAGTCTCCTCACCTATTTCCACGCCATTTTCGGTCCGGATAAATTTCATTTGATAAATTTCAGAATCCAGAGGTTCCGAAGCTGAAAAATAGCCACGGAAAGGATAGATGTACATATAACTGTATTTCTCTGCTGAACATCTAAAGGTTCCGTTGGACTGAATGATATAGGCTTTCTCCTCCAACATCTCATTATTATTCATCCTCTTGAAAGTACCAACCCACAAACCGACGTCCTTGGTTCCGTCAATTTTTTTAACAGCCTGCGGTTCTTTCGGTGTGGGAACTATCGTGACATTTTTTGCACTGAGACTTAGAGAGCCCTTGCCAACTACAATCACGTATGGCTCACCAGCAATTAAGATGGGGAATTCGTTTGTGAACTGGAATACCTTGTTGTTCACATCCACCTCGTGGAGCTTATAAACCTTGACTTCCTCCAGCTGATTTTCAGGAATGGCCATGTCGAACGGCAGACAAACTGTGTGAGCCTTACTCTTCCACGTGCCATCAGATTGTTGAACCCCAGATAGGATACGGTTGTATTCTACATTCTTGGCTTTGAAGTCACGAGGCGAATAGAAATCCTCGTCTTCTTTCAGCAACAGCTTCTGACACTCGTCGCCTACCACCACGTTGACACCAACGCTGCCATTGTCTTTCGGCAAGAAAACCAGCGCCGTTTCCTTGACTTTGTAGAAGGGATTGCCATCCATCTTTCGGTCAATATAAAGGTCATTCAGGCTCTCACACTGACTAAGGTCGATAGAGCGAATCTTGTCACCCACCTTCGCAAACACTTCGTCTTCAATGTCCACCACACTCATGGTGCGCTCCTCGCCACCAACCTTTGCCGTAACGGTCGAGGGAACCACGACGTCGCCACCCTCACCTTTATACTTGGTGACATAGAGCACATCGTTGCCCTCCTCGTCATACGCCATTTCATACTCGAAATTAGCATCACTGACATGCTCCAAGGTCAACTGGATTTTAGAAGTCTTCGTACCCTTTGCACGGAAGTAGGCACTGAAGGCCTCAACGGCCGTCTTGTTGTCATCGGTCATCACGTTCCACTGCGCATAGTCATCGGCATCCTTGAGGTAGAAATGGTTATCTTTTGCCGCATCCTTATCCACGGCATACATGGTGCCCGTAAACTCATAGTCGGTACCTAACGAAATGCTGCTGCCCGCATTGGGAAGGAGGACGGTCTCGTGAGTAGTGCCAAGCATCACGTCTTCTGAATTGACGAGCACGAAGTATGGCTTGAAGGCTTCTGTCTGATTGTCCTTCACCATTTCCATCTCAATCGTGGCAACACCATTCTCGTCGCTGGCCAGTTTGACGGGCTTGTAGACGGTGCAGTTGATAGGCAGCGTGGTCTGATAAGGCAAGAACAATGAGTACGCCTGGGCTTCGTAATTCGGTTCCTCTATCTGCGTGTAGCCGGTGATGATGGGCTGTCCGTCGTCACCGATGACGAGATTTCCGTTATCATCTGCCTTGAATTCAGGCACATCATAGACATCATTCGTATCCTTGGCATTCAGCGTGGCATCATATCTGATGCCCTGACGTGCCGTAATCGTCGTCTTGCCAATGGGCAGTTCTCCCTTCAGGACAGAACCTGTCAGGTTGCCGTCCACCCAGAGACGGCTGGTAGTGAATTTTGCAGTGCTGAGGAAAGATCCCGTGCCACTACTGAAGTCTGTCCACTTGATGGTCTTTTCATCACCCTCTGCTATCGACAAGCCGTTGATGCGGTCTATATCCATGTTTCTAGGACGCAGCGTCATGACATTGGCTTTCGGCTCGGGCAGTCTGTCCTCGAAGCAGGCAGGCAACGGATACTCATTAGGACAGTAAACCCAGTCAGACAGTCCCAAGATCCCTACACAACACATGGTCTCGTTCTGGGTGGACTTGAACTTGGCTTTATGGGTCTCGCCTTTCTCGTCTTTATACTCATAGTCCTTATTTTTATAGACACAATTGTCGTGAGTCAAATGTTCATAAACTGTCACACTCAGTTCGTGGGTAGTAAAGCTGTTGTTTACGACATATCTCTTGCAGCCTCCCGTAAAGGCGTCCTTACTACTGACACCACTAGTGCTTTTCAGTTCGCCTTCAATCACGGCAACGTTGTTGGCGGTGCCATTCTTCACATAGCCCAACAGACCGCTCAGGAAAGCGTCACTGTACGTTACATATACATTCGTGTTCATAACGACAGTCCGGTCAACATTGACCATCGAAGCTTTTCCTACCAGTCCGCCGCCGTGGCTGGCACCGAGAACTTCGCATTTCTCAACCATCACGCTGTCTATCGTCGTATAGGAAGTACCCGACTCGTCCTCTACCGTCTCGGCGCAAAGCGCACCCGATACTTTTCCGTCGAAGGAGCCTCTCGTCAAGTTCAGGTTGACAATCCTGGCACCTTTCAAGTATCCGAAAAGGCCGGCAGAGCCGTACTTCACATTCAGCTTGCTAATGGTATGGCCCTGTCCGTCGAAGACACCCGTGAAGGCATGATCTTTTTCATCGCCGATGGACACGGTCCATGGGAAGTCCACATCCATGTCTATGTCAGCCTCCAGTACAACCTTCGTAAATTTTATTCCGTTATTCACGGCGTCACGGAACCCTTTCAACTCGGCAACATTCGTAATGCGGAGCGTAGCACCGTGGCTGTCAGTAATGTATGCAAAGTTACCCCAGCCCTCAGCCGTGGTCCACCCTATCTCAGGTTTAGTGAACTTGGAGTTTTTATAGGCCTCTATGGCTGCGTCTGGCACATGGAGGTCCGGGGTGTATTTCTCCACTTTTGTCGAACCGATGCCTTCGCTGTGGAATTTGAACACGTCATTATATTCCCACACTGGGGGAGTCGTGGCGTCACACTTCACCTTCTTCAGCGCTGGCAGGTCGATGAATGCTCCCGAACCGATAGACGTCAGCGTGGTGCACAGGTCTATCTCCTCCAGCGATTGACAGCCCTGGAAGGCGAACTCGCCCACACGCGTTACACCGTCGGGAAGATTGACGCTGGTAATCTTAGAACACAAGCGGAAAGCTATTCTGTTGATTTCCTTCACCTTGTAAGTCTTCTTGTCGTGGGTCACCTCTTTCGGAATAGTGACGCTACCCTGGCTATATTGCGAAATGCAGGCATTAAACCCAGAGCCCAGCTTACACTCGTCTGTTCCTGACACCACGAACTCTGCAACCGTCTTCTTACCATTCACCAGAATGCTGTCAGTGAACTGCTGAGCCCATGCACCCATTGGCAAAAGGATGGCCAATATGAATAATATCTTTTTCATTGTCATCTTCATTTTCTTAAAAAACTCCTTACCATTCCTTAATAGCACCTTTCGTCTGTCCCTGATACGGTAGATCCACCAAAGCCTTTATGGCAAAGGTAATGCGCAGATTGTCATTGACGAGGATTTTCCCATTATCGTCGCCGGCAAAAAAGTCTTTTCCCGAGTCTACATGGTCATGTTTCAAATTAGCCGTGTGCAGCACAGCCCAATCGCCCAACTTGGCCTTGGCACGTTCGGCATTGTCGTAAGGCACCGTCGTGTCGGCATTCGAGTGAAACAGCAGGATGTGGTGTTTCGGCTCCCAGCCGTTGGTCAAGTCATTGCTGGCAAGAGCCATGTGCAGGTCTTCCATCACACCACGCTTTTCAGGAAGGGGAATACCCTCAGCCGTCTTGTACTTATCCTTGTATTTATCGTAGATATTCGTGAAGTAATCAAGGCACTCCTTGTTCATGATGTTGCGCATCTTGGCACTGCCGTTGGGTTCCAAAATGTCGCGAAAATACGTCTTGTCTCCGTTTTTACCATTATAATAACAGTCCTTAAACGCATTCTCTATGTCACCCGTCGTCTTTTTCTTCTGACCAATCCAGTCCAGAATGCCAGTCTCTATAAACTTAGGGTTAAAGTAGTCTGCAGCCTTGTGCGCACGCATATAAGGATTGGTGTCTAACATGCCCTTGACGATGAGCGGCAGCACGACAGGCATCGACATCGACTTGTCCTCCTTGTCACACTTCACGTAGTACATCAGTGTCGACATGGGGTCGTAAGGACCGTCGCCACAGATAGACCCTGTCAGATGGAATTCATCGTCTATGTGGTTCTGCTCCATAAAACGCTGGGTAACCATGGCCACCGAGCCACCTTGCGAATAACCGCAGACCACCGTCTTCCAGTCTTTCCTGAACTTCAAATGGATGTCTTTCAGTCCTGCGTCGTTGTGATAGGCATAATAGGCTGCACGTGCCGCGTCGGCAACCTGACGGGCCGTAAGTTCCTGATACAGATATGGATGGGCGCGGTTTACTGTTACACCATAGCCCTCGTAGTCGGGCATGACTACAAAATTACGACGGCATTCGTCATATTTAATAATTCTCACAACATCTACAGTCGACTTGGCAACCCCCCAAAGGCCCAATGTTGCAGTATTTAACACAGTATTTAAAACAGCGCCCCCGACCTTCACTCCCGTAGCCTTTTCTGTCGGTTTTCCCGCAGCCATCGAGAACAGTATACCCCAGTCGGTCGACTCCAATTTGGTGGTCTGGTTCGACGGACGCTCGGCATCGGAAGTAATGGTGATATGCGTACCGATCAGCATATTGTTCACTTCACTTGACAACTTGGGGTCTGGGGTTGCCGCAATGCCCGACAGTGTCACCGTCTTGCCTTCGCTGTCTATCGATTCGTAGGTAAACTTAAACACGTAAAACGTCAAGTTAGCGAAGAAAGTATTCAGCGAACCCGTGAGTTTAGTGGCTGACAATGCTCTACGAGAAGGTCGTTCAGACTGGTAAATGTCCGCCCCTTCCGACTGCCATACCACATCAGGTACCGACTGATAGACGGTGTCTTGTCTGCCCGTCAGTGAGTCTTCCACCAGCACCTCGGCCGCATACAATGTACATTTGCCGACATCTGTCACCTTCACATTCTTCGGTGATGTCAGTTGTGGCAGGTCTCCCAATAAGTCCTGCGCACTGATGCTCATTGTCATTGTCAAGAGCATCGCTAAACTAAAAATCAGTCTTTTCATTCTTCGGTATATTTTCTTTTTCAAATCACTTCTATCTTTCGGCCGAGCGCTAGCAGCCTCGCACGCTTACAGCGTGCAAAGTTACGGTTTTATTTTTGAATTTTGGGGAATTTTATGCAGAAATCTTTTTAAAATCTCCGTAATCCTTTACATATATCATGTCACAATCCGCCACAAATGCTAAAAAACAATAAAAAACCGCCCAACATTGGCAAATTATCCTCACAAAACGGGATATCGTATAAATAAAACGAACCATCCTTCCCCTCTCCGTCGCTCACGCCCGCGATTGACCGATTGACCAAATTGACCGATTCTTCGCAGCGCCTTTATTTAGGGCTATTCCCAGAGACGAGATATAAAAAAGCAAATCCACGCCATGCAATATGACGTGGATTTTGGGTTAATTTTCCGTATTTTCGAGCAGAAAACCGCTTTCGAACGGGCTTATTACCACTGCTCGAGGGCTACCAGTCGATGTCACTGTACTCCGGGGCGAACTGGCCATTGCCGCCTAACTCATCATGTGCATTGGGATTACTTCCCGCCAACATCCGCATAGCCTGTATCTTCACAACCTTCATCTGGGGCTTGTTATATGCTTTCTTCATAGCTTTGTCCTCCTTTATTTAATGACAAATTTACGACCATTCACGATGTAGAGGCCCTTCTGCGTCGGCTTGCCGTTCAGCTTGCGTCCGTCCAGCGTGTAGTAATCATAATTTCTAATTCCTAATTCCTCATTACTAATTTCGCGCAGTGACGTCGTGTTCTCCTCGAAGTCTGGCAGGCCGAAGAACTCACGCGCCCCAGCCGATGCTGGCAATGCCAGCCATGCCTTGTTGGCCGCGCTATAGAATGCTGCGCCCTCGTCGGCGCCCCAGTACCAGCCGATGTCCTCGCCGCTGGTGTTGTAGCTCAGTTTGTAATACTTCGCTCCGTCACCGCCGCCGTCAGTTGTCTTCGCCACGTCGCTGCCATGCAGGTAATTCGTTGTTGAGAAATCACGAGTATCTGTCGGACTGGCAAGTGAAATATCTTTGCTCTGCGTCGTAGTACTTGCCGCCGTTTGCAGCATCACCGCCGTTGCTTTCGGCACTATAGCCGAAGTTGCGGCTATCTGGTCGCCATCCGCTATCGTTTCATACGTCAGCGCATTCCCGTCGCCTTTCGCAGTCACGATACGTGCCTTCATGCCTGCTGGCAGCACAGCGTCCATCAAGCTATTGTAGTACGTCCCGTAGCCTTCCTTGGCAAAGGTGACACTGGTCATCGGAAGGAAACTGAAATCATCCAAGTATAGTATTTTGCCCTCCTTTCGGCAGCAGATGACTACGTACTGCGCCTCGGCAGGGACTGTGGTCTCGTAGAGCGTCCATGCCCCGCTGTTGGTTGTCACCGCGTTATCTAACCATGTGATTTCAGCATCCTTGCTGCTGGTATAGCCTACTACAAATGTCGCAGACTTGTTTTCATAGTTCTTGTAATAGAACGACACCTTCATGGGCACTCCTCCGGCAAAGTGGGGCGAGAGGAGATACTGGTGATGGTCTGAAATCATAAACCAAAAACTGTATGTGCCGCTGTGAGGGTTGTCTGCCTTCACGATTTCCGTCGTTCCGTTGCAGTTGATCATGCGCCAGCCGCCCATGCCGTTCTCGAAGCCGTCGCTGTAGGGCAGGTCAACCACATTGGCGTCGGTCTGGAAAGTGTAGGTGGCGTAAGTGCTGGCATTGCTGCCGTAGAGGGCCTTTACGCGGAAATTGTAGTACGTGTTGGGTGTCAGTCCGCTTAGGGTGACGGTGTTCGTGTTCACCGTGGCCTCGGCTGACCATGCGGCGTCGCTCATCTTCTTATACTTATAGGCAAAACCCGTGGCACCAGTGGGGGTGTTCCACGCCATCGTGGCCTCGGTTTCGGAAACGGTGGTATAGCCTACCGTGGTGGGCTTGGCGTAGGGAGAAGACTCCTCGAAACTGAAATCGTCTATATACGCAAAATATTCGTTCGAGGTATATTTGACAGCGAAGTATCGGGCGTTGGCGGGGAACGTGTGCTCGTATTTCGTCCAGTCGTTGGATTTGAACGTTATCGCGTCGCCGAACGTAAAGGCATCCTTGTCGTTGGTCGTGGTGGAGTAGCCCACGTATATGGTCTCAGCAATGTTAGTGGGCACCCTGTAGTAGAACGATAGCGTAATGGCTGCGTCGCCGGAAAAGCGGGGCGATATAAGGTATTGGGGAATTTTGTTTCCCTCACCATAACAGCCAAACTGGAAACCGACATTACTGTCATGTGCTGCTTGCGTCCTTCTGCCTGTGCCCGAGGCGTGATAGATTTCTGTAAAATAAGTCTCGCAATCCACCATTGTCCACCGGCCATAGCCATCCTCAAAGCCCATCTCGTAGGGAAGCGGCGTGGCGGTGGTGAAGTTGAGGGGCTGATAGGGGCTATTTCTGCTTCCATAGATGGTCCGCACGCGGAAATTGTAGTCGGTGTCGGCTGTGAGATTACTGAAGGTGGCAGATGTACCAGTCGTTATCACTTCCTCAGACCAATCAGCATCGCTGGCTTTCTTAAACTGGTAGCCGTAGCCCATGATGGGGTGGACAGTCTCGGGAGTCGTCCATGTCAGCGTGGCCTCTTCTTCGGTACAACTGCTCACAGTGAGATTGTCAGGTTTGGAGAAAGTACCGGGAATGATGTTAAATCGGATGTTGTTGCGCCAGATATAGGAGTAACTATGTATTACGTTGGATTCCATCAAGCTTGGGACTGTATTATCTGAGTATGCATAGTGGCTCTTTTTGTCACTGGTGTGATGATAATAAAAAAACGGGGGGCTTGTTCCGAAGCTGCCGTCTGTGGGGTCAAGGGTGCATACCAAGAGGTTGTTTATGCCATCGTACTCAAAGGGCGTGTCTAATGTGATAGTCACCCAGCCCGCGCCCGTGGCAGAGAATGTGCCCTCGAATACCTTGTCTTCTGCGCCGACCGGCACCATATCGGTTTGGCTGTCAAACCTATTCTTGTCCGTGTGCTTCAGATAGACCTGCACACCGCTCATGGAGAATGGCATTGGACTGTAATAACTGAAGGAGATGGAGGTGATGGTACCCTCCATATTAATTTCCTCTGCCGTGTAGATTTGCTGCACCAAGGAATAATTCTCATCCATTATGAAGGGTTGACCGCAAGATAAATACTGTCCGTCACCGATGGTTATCGTCACTGGCTCTGGCTCCGCCGTTACGGTCACTTTCGTCGTGGAGCCAATCTGCGTATCGCCGTCGCCGTTGGTGTCGATGGCAATAAGCTTCACCCAGTAGTTGCCCGCGGTGCCCATGGGGATGTCGGCATAGAAGCCATGGTTGCCCGTGATGCCTTTCGCCTCGTTCACGTCTGGCCTCGACACGTCGGCCGTAAGATTTTGGGTGTAGGCGACTAGTTGCTGGCAGTCCGCGTCGGCATAGATATACAATTCCAGGGTGAGGGACTTCGCCGGAGCGTCGGGGTCATACGCCCAGCCCTGAATGTGGATGAGTTCCATCCCGCCCGTACAAGCTTCAAGGCAACTGACTGGCTTCTGTCCGGCCCACGCCGTCATGGCGGTGAGCATTACAAACATCAGCGTCATCGTCAGGCGCTGGAGTGCGTCCCTAAATCCCTGTTGCCGTTTTGTTGATTTTGTCTTCATATTGTTGGTTAAGTTTGATAATTTGGCTGCAAAGTTACACTTTTTTTTCGATAATAGTCGCCTTTCGGCGAGAAATCTTTCAAATCTATTCAAAATTTTACAATTTTATTTATGTTTGATTTGTTA
>ONKX01000023.1 GCA_900318555.1 uncultured Prevotellaceae bacterium
ATTCATGGCATTGTTGGATAGCAACAAATAACCCTAAGGCCCTTTGGCGTTCGAAGAAAAAGTTGCTAAAAGCATTGAAAATAATCGGGAAAACATTTGTTTTTCTCGATATTTTTTTGTAACTTTGCAAGGTAAAAGAGAGGTGGTTTTGACCACAAATTAACCCTATTTATTAACATTTAAAACACACAGAATTATGAACAAAACAGTAAAAACAGTACTCAAGGTCCTCGGTTACATCATCGCTGCCCTCCTCGGCGCAGCAGGCGAAGCAACAATGATGTAAAAATCCAGTCGCTATGGAAAACACGCGCTTTAAAATCTCTCAGTACGCCTGTGCGGTGCTGCTCATCATGAGCAGCATTGCGCTGGTGGCGTATCAGGTCATCATGATTGACGACGTGTCGAACGGTCTACTGGTCTATGTCGCCCAGGCCTTCCTGCTCGTCGCCAGCATCTTCGGCCTCGACTATTATGTTAAACTCATTACACGAAAAATCAATGAAAGGAAAACCACGAATTTCTCTGACTAGCAGAGTGTGGCGTTGCAATCACGAATTAAACGAATTGACTTATGGAAAACACACAACTCAATGACATTCAACTCTCTCCTCATTTTATGCTGAGCGAATTTCTCAAGCTGGGGAAGCACCCCGACAACCTGCCAACGCCGCAGGTATTGTTTAACCTGAAATACGGCTGCCAATATCTGCTGGAGCCCGCACGCCGCGAGGTGGGAGCCATTATCGTCAACTCGGGCTATCGCAACGAGGTCTACAACCGGCAGGTTGGTGGCGTCCGCAACTCACAGCACCTGCTCGGACAGGCTGCCGACATCCGCCCCAAGGACCCTCAACAGTTCCAGCGCCTGGTGGACTTCCTCCGCACCTGCGACTATACCGACCAGTTGCTGACCGGCCCCGGCTGGCTCCACATCTCCTGGACGCCCTTCGCCGCCCCCCGCCACTTTGTCAGAATTGGGTACTATAAATAACAGAAGCGCACAAGTGCACCACATCAGACCAAAAGGAAGTGGACTTCCTGATGGGAAGCCTGCCGTTTTATATGTCACTGTGTTATGACTTATTTTAAGATTTTCTTCACTTGCTTTAATAGTTTCTCCGAGGGTTCTGCGGGCAGGTCGGAGGGTTGCAGATACCAACGCACCGTCCAGTTCACGGTCTCCTTGGGCTGAAGGGTCGTGTAGGCACCCTGGCTCTCCAGTTCGATATGTGCCTTGCCACGGTTGACATATACCTGAATCTCGGCTTCGTCAGGTGCAGGCTGCGAGGCGTCCAGGTCGTCGAACTGCTTTACGAGCAACAACCCGTTGTTGTAATAGGCGAGCCAGCCCTTGCCGTCGGCATTCACCTTACGGTTGCCATTGGCCTCGTCAGTCTGGTACCATGCGGCACCGAAAGCGTCCTTGAAATCCATCAGTCCTGCAGGCGTGATGCCTTCCACGGGAGCCTCGAAAAAGATCAGTCCGCCTTCGTTCTGCACGCGGGTAATCTCCCAGGGAGCCACCCGTCGGACCTCGTCGTTCTCGTTGATGATGGTATAGGTAATGACAAATGCTCCGTCGCGCTCATCAACGGCAAACGCCTTGCGGATACGGTATTTCATGCGTTCCGACACCTCGCTGGTCAGCGTCAGCACACCATCCTTTTGCTCCACCGTATAAGGCCGCTTGTCGTATTCCGGCACCGGGGGCCAGTTCCACTCCTTCTGCGGACTGGTCCAGAACGTGCTGCCAAACGCCTCGGGCCATCTCAACTGCGAGATAACCTCACGTTCGCCATACTTCAGCGACAGGATTTTTCCGCCCTTGGCGGCGTCAATCACCATTGTCCGTTCACCATTCTGCAATGTGTACTTGCCGTCATTGTCCTGTGCCAATGTCGTCGTCACGCCAAAGGCCACAGTCATCAGGAATAAAGAAATAAAACGTTTCATCATAACTACATTATTTTAGAACAAACTTCCAATCTGATAGACAAGGGCGCTGACAATCCAGGCGAGGACGGTGGTGTAGAGGGCGGCAAAAGCAGCCCAGCGCCACGAAGCACTCTCGTTTTTGATGGCCACGATGGTGGCTATGCAGGGGAAATAGATCAGGACGAAGAGTAGGAAGGCATAGGCCGTGAGCGACGAGAAATTGAATCCTGCGTCACCATAAAGCACGCCAATGGTCGAGGCGACAATCTCCTTGGCACCGACACCGGCTATGAGGCTGACATCCATGCGCCAGTCGAAGCCCTGAGCGAGGAAGAGGGGTTCAACCATCTTGCCCAGCAAACCAATAAAGCTCGATTCCAACGAGGGTGCGACGCCCATTGGACCGAAATAGCCCAACGCCCAGACGATGATGGAAGCCACGAGAATGACACCACCCATCTTCTTCAGATACTGCTTGCCTTTCTCCCAGGTATGACGGAAGATGGCCTTCGCCGTCGGGAAGCGATATGGGGGCAGTTCCATAACAAACGGGGTATCCTCGCCACGAATGACCCACGTGCTGAGAATGCGTGACACGACAACAGAAAGTGCGATTCCAACGAGATATAGCGATATCATGACCAGACTCTGGTAGCGGACGGCGAAGAAGGCTCCGGTAATCATGATATAAATGGGCAGACGGGCGGAACACGACATCATGGGTAGCACAAGCATGGTGATGAGACGCGAACGACGGCTCTCGACGGTGCGCGTGGCCATGACGGCAGGCACGTTGCAGCCAAAGCCCATGATGAGCGGAATGAACGACTTGCCGTGCAATCCCATGCCGTGCATCAGCTTGTCCATGATGAATGCTGCACGGGCCATATAGCCAGAATCCTCCATGATAGAGATGAAAGTGTAGAGAATGAGGATCTGTGGCAGGAAGACGATGACGGACCCCACACCGGCAATGACGCCATCGACGAGCATGTCCTTCAGCGGACCCTCGGACATATTTTCGCCGATGAAATCGCCCAAAAATCCAAATCCGGCATCTATCCAGTCCATCGGATACTGACCCAGCGTGAACGTCACCTCGAACATGAGGAACAGCAGGGCAAAGAAAATGGGGAAGCCGAGCCAGCGATTGGTGATGAGGGCATCGAGACGATGGGTGACGTGATAGGTGTTTTCCTTGTTGCCAACCTTATATCCCGCCTCTTGCAACGCACCGCGAATGAAGCCGTATTTGGCATCCATGATGGCTGTCTCAGAGTCGGTACCGGTCTCTTCCTTTACACGACGAACGGCCGTGTCGCGAGCCGAAAGAATCTCGTCGCGCTCAGGGAGTGCAGCGATGGCCTCTTCGGCCTTTGAGTCCTTTTCAAGCAGCTTCAATGCCAGCCAGCGTGTACTGTAACGCAGACGCAGCAAGTCGTTGCCTTTCAGGAACTTCTGCATATTGGCTATACCATTTTCTATCTCGTGTCCGTGATTGATATGGATGTGTCGATAGTAATTGTCGTGGCCCTCCTGGCTCTCGAAAATGTGGATCACCTCACGCAGGAGTTCGGGCAAGCCCCTACCCGATTTGAACGACGTCGGCACCATGGGAATACCCATCAGCGAGCTGAGCGTCTCGATGTCAAGACGATCGCCGCGACGCTCGGTTTCATCGAACATATTCAGGGCGCACACCACACGCAGGTGCATATCCATAAGCTGGGTAGTGAGATAGAGGTTGCGCTCGATGTTGGACGAGTCAATGACGTTGATGATGACATCGGGCGTTTCCTCGACCAGCTGTTTGCGGACATAGAGCTCCTCAGGCGAATAGGCCGAGAGCGAATAGGTACCTGGCAGGTCGACAAGTTTCAGGTGGTAACCCTCGAAATCGGCATAGCCTTCCTTAGCATCAACGGTGACACCACTGTAGTTGCCCACACGTTCGTGAGCGCCAGAAGCGAAGTTGAACAATGACGTCTTACCGCAATTGGGATTGCCTACGAGTGCAACATTGATGGTATGACGGGCTGAATGGACGGCATAGTGGGCAATGGTGGACACGTTCTGAGGCTCGGTGACGTATTCAGCATCCTGTTTGTCGAAACTGACCTCAATCTTATCTGCCTCCTGCCGGCGCAGGCTGACCTCGTAACCCATGACCTTATATTTGACAGGGTCCTGTAACGGTGCACACTGCAAAACCTCGACACACTGGCCCTTGATGAAGCCCATCTCGACAATGCGCTTGCGGAAGCCACCGTGTCCCTGTACCTTAATAATATAGGCCTTGTCGCCCGTATTCAGTTCGGAAAGTTTCATCGTTTCTTGCTATTTGCCTGCAAAGATACAACAAAAATTCCACATGGAAAACTTTTTGCCGACAAATACCTAAAAATAATGATGATTAACGGTTAGCGGTTAGCGGTTAGCGGTTAATGGTTAATGGTTATTGTTCAGGGGTTTTACGAATTTCATTTCGTGAAGGATGCGGTTCTGGCGTTTTAACATATAGGCTGAAGGGCGGGCACTGTTGAAACGGCGCGGATTGGGCAACGTGGCAGCAATCAACGCACATTGCGCCTTGGTCAGTTTGTCGGCCGTCGTACCGAAATGCCACTCTGCCACCGCATCGGCACCATAGATGCCGTCGCCCATCTCAATAGAATTAAGATAGACTTCCATGATACGCTCCTTGGACCATACAAGCTCGATGAGCATGGTAAAATAAACCTCAAAGCCCTTGCGCACCCACGAACGGCCCGGCCAGAGGAAGACATTTTTGGCAGTCTGCTGGGAAATGGTCGAAGCACCGAGCTTTTGCTTCTCAGGATGTTTCATGTTGCGCATGGCGGCGTGCTCGATGGCTTTGTAGTCGAAGCCGTGATGTGATAAGAAATTTGCATCCTCGGAGGCCATCACAGCCGTAGGCAACGAGGGGGATATCTCCTCTAACGGCACCCAGTGGTGGTGAAGCGTCATCGGCTGCCCTGCCCCAGCCTGCTGAGCCACGCGGATGAACATGAGTGGCGTGAACCACACCGGCATCCATCGCAGGGCGACAACAGAAAAGATAGTGGAGGCAAAGAATGCCACCACTATCCATAGGATTGTTTTCTTAATGAATTTTTTAGTTTGCCTGAGCATTGGCCTCGTTGATCATCTTCTGAGAGGCATACATGTAAACCTCTACGCGACGGTTCTGAGCCTTACCAGCGGCTGTAGAGTTGTCGGCAACGGGATTGTCCTCGCCATAACCCATCGTGCTGCGAATCTGATTGCTGGCAACACCGAGTGACAACAGATAGCTTGTCACAGCCTGAGCACGCTGCTGAGAGAGCTCGAGGTTCTTCTGCTGGCTCTGGGCGGCAGTACTGTTCTTCCAACCGGCATTGTCGGTGTAGCCCTGAACGGCCACGTCGCAGTCGGCATTGTTCTTCAGCACGTTAGCGAACTGGAAGAGTGAAGACTTAGCTGTGCTGCTCAGGGTAGCACTACCTGTGGTGAAGAGGATACCAGAATCGAAGGTCACCTTGACAGCCTGCAGGCCGTTAGCATCGGTAACACTCTCAACCTGAGCGTTTTTCACAGCCTCGGCCTCAGCCTTAGCCTTATCCATCTTCTTACCGATAATAGCACCAGCACCGGCACCTACGGCACCACCTACAGCAGCACCAATGGCTGTGTTACCGGCAATAGCACCGATAATACCACCAAGCACAGCACCACCACCAGCACCGATGGCTGCACCCTTCTGAGTGTTGTTACAAGCAACGAGCAGTCCTACGCAGAGGAACAAAGAAATGATTTTTGTCTTCATAATTGTTATAGTTTTTAAAGTGAAACATACAAATTTGGTGCAAATATAAAAAATAATTATGAACTTTGAACTATGAATTATGAACTTTTTTGTACCTTTGCAGCAAATTTTAAGAAATTAAGCAAAAAAAATGGCAAAAGAATTAAAAGATTTAACGAAAAGAGCTGATAATTACAGCCAATGGTACAACGATTTGGTGGTAAAAGCCGACCTCGCTGAGCAGAGTGCCGTGCGCGGATGTATGGTCATCAAACCCTACGGCTATGCCATCTGGGAAAAGATGCAGCAGCAGTTGGACAAGATGTTCAAGGAAACGGGTGCTCAGAACGCCTACTTCCCCCTGCTCATCCCGAAGTCGTTCCTGAGCCGTGAGGCCGAGCACGTAGAGGGCTTTGCCAAGGAGTGCGCCGTGGTCACCCACTATCGTCTGAAGGCTACTGAGGACAAGAGCGGTGTCGTGGTGGACCCTGCCGCTAAGCTGGAGGAGGAACTCATTATCCGTCCGACGTCAGAGACCATCATCTGGAACACGTATAAGAACTGGATTCAGTCGTGGCGCGACCTGCCCCTGATGTGCAACCAGTGGTGTAACGTCATGCGCTGGGAGATGCGTACCCGCCCGTTCCTGCGCACGTCGGAGTTCCTGTGGCAGGAGGGTCATACGGCTCACGCCACCCGCGAGGAGGCCGAAGAGGAAGCCAAGAAGATGCTGCACGTCTATGCCAAGTTCGCTGAGGAGTGGATGGCTGTTCCCGTGCTGCAGGGTGTAAAGAGCGAGACCGAGCGTTTTGCCGGTGCTCTGGACACTTACACCATCGAGGCTATGATGCAGGACGGTAAGGCCCTGCAGAGCGGTACCTCACACTTCCTGGGTCAGAACTTCGCTAAGGCTTTCGAAGTTACCTATCTGAATAAGGAAAACAAGCCCGAATACGTTTGGGCTACCTCATGGGGCGTTTCTACCCGTCTGATTGGTGCACTCATCATGACACACTCTGATGACAACGGTCTCGTACTGCCTCCGCGTCTGGCACCTATCCAGGTGGTCATCATTCCTATCGCTACCAAGCCAGAACAGATGGAGTTAGTCAACAAGGAAGTACTGCCTATCATCGAGAAGCTGCGCAAGGCAGGCATCAGCGTCAAATTCGACGATGCCGACAACAAGCGTCCAGGCTTCAAGTTTGCCGATTACGAGCTGAAGGGTGTTCCCGTGCGTCTCGTCTTGGGTGCCCGCGATTTGGAGAACGGCACCATCGAGGTGATGCGTCGTGACACGCTCGAAAAGGAGACTCGCCCCATCGAAGGCATCGCAGAATATGTCGAGCAGCTGTTGGAAGACATCCAGAAGAACATCTTCGAGAAGGCCCGCAAGTATCGCGACGAGCGCGTTTACGAGTGCGACAACTACGAGGAGTTCAAGGAGAAGGTGAAGGACGGCGGTTTCTTCCTCTGCCACTGGGACGGCACGGCCGAGACCGAGGCGCAGATCAAGGAAGAGACGCAGGCTACCATCCGTTGCGTGCCCTTTGCCTACGAGCAGACACCAGGCACCGACATGGTCAGCGGCAAACCCGCCAAGTACCGCGTCATCATCGCACGCAGCTATTAAACGAAGAATAAATCACAATAACTATGATTCACAAAAATTAAGCCCCGCAGAAATGCGAGGCTTGATTTTTTTATTCTACCGTAACGGATTTTGCGAGGTTGCGGGGCTGGTCGACATTCTTGCCCTTGCAGACGGCGACGTGATAAGCGAGCAGTTGCAGAGGGATGGTAGCTACCAGCGGTTCGAGGCACTCCATGACGTCGGGCAGTTCGATGACCTCGTCGGCAATCTTCGCGATGGTGTCGTCGCCCTTCGAGACGAGGGCAATAACACGACCCTGACGGGCCTTGATTTCCTGGATGTTCGAGAGCACCTTCTCGTACATGGCGTTATGTGTTGCTATAACCACGACGGGCATATCGCTATCAATCAGCGCGATAGGTCCGTGCTTCATCTCAGCGGCAGGATAACCCTCGGCATGGATATAAGATATTTCCTTCAGTTTCAGTGCGCCTTCCAAAGCCACGGGATAGGAGAAGCCACGACCGAGATAAAGGAAGTTATGCGCGTAAGTAAAGGTACGTGCGAGGTCACGAACCTTGTCGTTGGTCTTCAACACCTCGCGGATGATATTGGGAATGTTGTTCAGTTCGCGAACCACCTGCAAATATTCCTGACGGTCGATGGTGCCCTTGGCCTCACCCATAGCCAGTGCAATCATGGTGAGCACGGTGACCTGCCCCGTGAAGGCCTTCGTAGAAGCGACACCAATCTCAGGACCTACATGGATGTAGGTACCGGTATCGGTGGCACGAGGAATGGATGAACCGATGGCGTTGCAAATGCCGTAGATGAAGGCGCCTTTTTCCTTTGCCAACTGGATGGCGGCCAGCGTATCGGCCGTCTCACCCGACTGCGAGATGGCAATGACCACGTCGTCCTTGGTGACTACGGGGTTACGATAGCGGAACTCGGAGGCATACTCCACCTCACACGGAATACGACAGAACGACTCGAAGAGCTGCTTGCCGATGAGTCCGGCGTGCCACGACGTTCCGCAGGCCACAATGACGATGCGCTTGGCCTGCAGGAGCTGGCGACGGAAGTCGATGAGTGCCGAAAGTGTCACATGGTCGCCCTCAACATTGATGCGTCCACGCATGCAGTTGGTGAGACACTCAGGTTGTTCGAAAATTTCCTTAAGCATGAAGTGCTCGTAACCACCCTTTTCTATCTGTCCGAGATCGATGTCGACGGTCTTCACCTTCAACTCCTGTTCCTCGCCAAGAATACTCATGACATGTACGTCCTCACCCAAGCGGATGACAGCAATGTTGCCATCCTCGAGATACACCACCTTGTCGGTATATTCGATGATAGGGCTGGCATCGGAACCAAGGAAGAATTCCCCGTCACCAATACCAACCACAAGGGGACTCTGCTTGCGGGCGGCAATGATCTGTGTGGGGTCGCGCTTGTCGAGAATGGCGATGGCGTAGGCACCGATGACCTGATAGAGTGCCACCTGAACCGCCTCGAGCAGCGAGAGGTTTTTCTTCACCATGATATACTCTACGAGCTGTACCAACACCTCGGTATCGGTGTCGCTTTTGAACTCGACGCCCTTGTCCTGGAGTTTCAGCTTAATGTCAGCATAATTCTCAATGATTCCGTTGTGGATGATGGCCAAATTATGGCTCTGCGAATAGTGCGGGTGGGCATTGCGTGCCGAGGGTTCGCCGTGGGTGGCCCAACGTGTATGGGCGATACCAATATGACCACTGACATCCTTGTCGCTGCAATACTCTGTCAGATTGTCGACCTTACCCTTCGCCTTGTAGACATTCAGCTGACTGTCAGCATTGATGAGCGCCACACCTGCCGAGTCGTAACCACGATACTCGAGCCTACGAAGTCCCTTAATCAAAATAGGATAAGCGTCCTGCTTTCCTATGTATCCAACTATTCCACACATATTATCTTTATCGTTATGTCATGTTTATTTTCGGGTGCAAAGGTAAGTTTTTTGGGGGAAACAGCCAAAAAATATAGCGATTTTTTGGTTTTCTGCATAAAAAATGCTACCTTTGCAGCCATTATTAATAAATTAATAATCGGAGAAAGAAAATGAAACCAACCGCAATCTTGCTTCTGCATTGCCCCGATCAACAGGGCATCATCTCAGAAGTGACCAGATTTATAACTGACAACAAAGGGAACATTGTCTACCTGGATCAGTATGTTGACAAGGTGGAGGGAATGTTCTTTATGCGCATAGAATGGGAACTCGACGGATTCCTGATTCCCCGCGACAAGCTATACGACTACATCACCACACTGTACGCCCAGCGCTACCAGATGAAGTTCAGTCTGTATTACAGCGACAAGCGTCCGCGAATGGCTATCTTCGTGTCGAAGATGAGCCACTGTCTGTACGACCTGCTGGCGCGCTGGAAGGCCGGAGAATTCAACTGCGACATTCCGTGCATCGTCAGCAACCACGACGACCTGCGCTATGTGGCCGAGCAGTTCGGCATTCCCTACTACGTGTGGAGCATTAAGAAAGACCACTCGAACAAGGCCGAGGTGGAACAGGCTGAGATGGAACTGCTGAAGAAGGAGGACATCTCGTTTATTGTGCTAGCACGCTACATGCAGATTATCTCGGACGAGATGATTGCCGAATATCCGCACCACATCATCAATATCCACCACTCGTTCCTGCCGGCTTTCGTCGGTGCCAAGCCATATCATCAGGCTTACGAGCGCGGCGTGAAGATTATCGGTGCAACGAGCCATTACGTGACAGCCGAACTGGATGCCGGTCCTATCATCGAACAAGATGTTACGCGCATTACGCACAAGGACACGCCTGAGAGTCTGGTGCTGAAGGGCAAGGACCTGGAGAAGATTGTGCTGAGCCACGCCGTCAGCAAGCATATCCAGCGCAAAATCCTGACGTATAAGAACAAGACGATTATCTTCTCGTAAACGAACACAGATCCCACGGATTAAACAAATTTATGAACGTAGCGATAGTAAAATATAACGCAGGAAATATCTATTCGGTGGTGAACGCACTGAAGCGGCTGGGCATTGAGCCCCTGCTGACGGATGATGCGGAGCAACTGAAGAAGGCCGATAAGGTGCTGTTTCCCGGACAGGGCCATGCCGGCGAGGCGATGAGCTACCTGAAAGCCCGCCGACTGGATGAGGTCATTCGCGACCTTCGTCAGCCCGTATTCGGCATCTGCGTGGGTCAGCAACTGTTGTGCCGTCATTCTGAGGAGGGCGACACGCAGTGCATTGGCATTTTCGATGCCGAGGTGAAGCGTTTCCAGCCTCAGCGCCACGAAGACAAGGTGCCGTGTATGGGGTGGAACGAACTAGAGGTGAGAGGTGAGTGGAAAGAGGTGAGAGGTTACCAAGTTGACCCGTTGATGGAAGGTCTGGGTGAACACCCTTACGTGTATTTCGTCCACAGCTTCTACGTGCCGACATGTGCAGACACCATCGCCACCGCCGACTATATTCTGCCCTACTCTGCCTCGATGCACAAGGACAATTTCTATGCCTGCCAGTTCCACCCCGAAAAGAGTGGTCGCGTGGGCGAAAGAATCATTAGAAACTTTATTGAATTATGATAGAACTCATTCCCGCCATCGACATCATCAACGGCCAGTGTGTACGGCTGACCAAGGGCGACTATGACCAGAAGACGGTTTACGGAGAGCCTTTGGAAATGGCATTGGAATTTGAGCGCATCGGATTCCGGCGGCTCCACATGGTTGATCTCGACGGTGCCAAGTCGAAGCATATCGTCAATGGTTCAGTACTCCGTCGTGTCACGACGGACACTCAACTCGTGATTGACTTTGGCGGAGGCATCAAGACCGATGCCGACTTGGAGGAAGCCTTCCGTTGCGGTGCTCAGATGGTGACGGTGGGAAGCATTGCCGTCACGCAGCCCGAGCTGTTTATGGGCTGGCTCGAGAAATACGGCCCGGAACGGATGATTCTGGGAGCTGACGTGCGCAACGGAAAAATCAGTATCAACGGATGGAAAGAGGACTCTGAGGAGGACCTGTTGCCATTCCTGAAGAAATACATCGATGCTGGCGTCAAGAATGTGCTGTGTACGGAAATATCGAAGGATGGCACGCTGGCAGGTCCGGCCATCGAGTTATATAGTAAGGTGATGGAGGCCTATCCCCAGTTGCATCTCATTGCATCGGGCGGCGTCAGTTGTATTGACGACATCAAGGCTTTAGACAAGGCGGGTATACCGGCTGTAGTCTTCGGCAAGGCCATCTATGAAGGAAAAATCAATTTGGAAGAACTATGGGACTGGCAAAACGCATAATACCCTGTCTAGACGTAAAGGACGGTGAGACCGTCAAAGGCGTCAACTTCGTCAATCTCCGTTCTGCGGGTGACCCTGTAGAGCTGGGAAAGGCATACAGCGAACAAGGTGCCGACGAGCTGTGCTTCCTGGATATCACCGCCTCGTTTGAGGGTCGCAAGACGTTTACCGAAATGGTGACCCGCGTGGCTGAGACCATCAACATTCCCTTTACCGTAGGCGGTGGCATCAACGAACTGAAAGACGTTGAGCGACTGTTGTATGCCGGTGCCGACAAGGTGAGCGTGAACAGCGCCGCCATCCGTCGTCCGGAACTCATCAACGAGATTACGACACGGTTCGGTAGTCAGGTGTGTGTTGTCGCCATCGATGCTCGACTGGATGAAGACGGTTGGCACTGCTACCTGAAAGGTGGTCGCGAACGCACGGAGCGCGGACTCTTTGAATGGGCCCGCGAGGCTCAGGAACGTGGTGCGGGAGAAATCCTGTTTACGAGTATGAACCACGACGGCACGAAGAACGGCTATGCCAACGAGGCACTTCGCGAACTGTCGGACACGTTGTCGATACCCATCATCGCCAGTGGCGGTGCAGGATGCAAGGAACATTTCCGCGACGTGTTCACTGAGGGTCATGCCGATGCAGCACTTGCCGCCTCGGTGTTCCATTTCGGTGAGATTCCCGTACCGGAACTGAAACAGTATTTAAAACAAGAAGGAATAAACGTGAGAATATGAAGATAGATTTCGACAAGATGGACGGGCTGGTGCCTGCCATCATACAGGACGCAGAGACGAAGAACGTGTTGATGCTGGGCTTCATGAACAAGGAGGCCTACGAGAAGACGCTGGAGACGAAGCATGTTACGTTCTGGAGCCGTACGCGTCAGACCTTGTGGACCAAGGGCGAGACGTCAGGACACTTCCTGAATCTCGTAGATATGAAGATAGACTGCGACAACGACACGTTGTTGGTACGTGTTCATCCCGTAGGACCCACCTGCCACACGGGCACAGACACCTGTTGGGGCGAAGAAAATAAGATGAACGATAATCCCCTACTGTTCTTAAGCGAACTGCAGGACTTCATCAACCGTCGCAAACAGGAAATGCCTGAAGGTTCATACACCACCAGCCTTTTCACAAAAGGCGTCAACAAGATTGCCCAGAAAGTTGGCGAAGAGGCATTGGAAACCGTCATCGAGGCCACTAACGGCACGAGCGAACACTTGGTTTACGAAGCCAGCGACCTGCTGTATCACCTCATCGTTTTATTGGCCGATAAAGGTCTGCGCATCGAGGATGTTGCCGAAGAACTGCACAAGCGCCACGACCCCGAATGGGACCGTCAGCGTCGTGAGGCCAAGGCCGCAGGGAAAATGAAGTAAATATAAGAAGTAAGATGTAAGAAATATGCTCATAGACTATCAGAAAGCGAATATCTACCAGAAGGATGGTATCCTCGTGCTGAAGGAAGTAGATTTCCACGTCAACGAGGGCGAGTTCATTTATATCATTGGACGCGTGGGAGCCGGCAAGAGCACCCTGCTGAAGACGCTCTATTTTGAGTTGGATGTTGACGAGGCCGAACAAGCCATCGTGCTGAATCACGAACTGACCCAGATGAAGCGTAAGTACATTCCCGCCCTGCGCCGACAGATGGGTATCATCTTCCAGGACTTCCAGTTGCTGGCAGACCGCACGGTTCGCGAGAACCTGCGTTTCGTGCTGAAAGCTACAGGATGGAAGGACAAGGCGGAGATTGACGAACGCATCGACGACGTACTGAAGGATGTAGATATGCTGGATAGTGCCGACCGTTTCCCCCACGAATTATCGGGTGGCGAACAACAGCGTATAGCCATTGCCCGCAGCATACTGAACAATCCGAAAGTGATTATTGCCGATGAGCCGACGGGTAACCTCGATATCGAGACCGCCCGCCAGATTATCGCCCTGTTGCGCCGTATCACGGAATCGGGGACTGCAGTAGTCATGACGACGCACAACACCTCGTTGCTGCAGGAATATCCTGGCATCGTCTATCGTTGCATCAACCAACGTCTGGAAGATATCACCAACGACTACAACCACATGGCGCTTTACGAAGACGAGGAGTTGAATGATGCGGAAGAAGAAAAGAAGAGCTACTATTCGGACAAGGAAGACCTGTCGATATAAAAGTAAAAAGGTGAAAAGGTAAAAAATAAAAATATAACGACAATGAAAGTAATGAAATTTGGCGGTACATCGGTAGGAACTCCGACCCGCATGAAGGAAGTGACAAAGTTGGTGACGAAGTCGGGCGAGCCCGTATTCGTAGTATTGTCTGCAATGGCAGGAACGACCAATTCGCTGGTCGAAATCTCTGACTACCTGTACAAGAAGAATCCCGACGGTGCCAACGAGATTATCAATCAGTTGGAGCGTAAGTATCTGAAGCACATCGACGAGCTCTATCAAGGCGATGCCGTGAAGGAGCAGACACGCGAATTTCTGACCTCGGAGATGAACTACCTGCGTTCGTTCACCAAGGAGTTGTTCACTTCGTTCGAAGAGAAGAGCATCGTGGCGCAGGGTGAGCTGTTGTCGACCAATATGGTGGTCAACTACATGAAGGAACAGGGTTTCAAGGCCGTACTGCTGAATGCCCTCGACTTTATGCGTACCGATAAGAATTCAGAACCCGACCCTACTTACATCAAAGAGAAGTTGCAGGCACTGATGGAAAAGAACGGAGATCAGCAAGTGTATGTCACGCAGGGATTCATCTGCCGCAACGCCTATGGCGAGATTGACAACCTCCAGCGTGGTGGTTCCGACTATACCGCATCACTGATTGGTGCAGCCATTGGAGCTGATGAGATTCAGATCTGGACCGACATCGACGGCATGCACAACAACGATCCACGCGTGGTTGACAATACCCAGCCCGTTCACCACCTGCATTTCGAGGAGGCTGCCGAGTTGGCTTACTTCGGTGCAAAGATTCTGCACCCGACATGTGTACAACCTGCCAAGTATGCCGGCATCCCTGTTCGTCTGCTGAACACGATGGAACCCGAAGCGGAGGGTACCACCATTTCGAATCAGACAGAATATGGCAAGATCAAGGCCGTTGCTGCCAAGGACAACATCATCGCCATCAAGATCAAGTCGAGCCGCATGTTGCTGGCAACAGGTTTCCTTCGTAAGGTGTTTGAAATCTTCGAATCCTACCAGACACCTATCGACATGGTTTGCACGTCGGAGGTTGGTGTTTCGATGTCTATCGACAACTCCGCACATCTTGGCGAAATCGTTGACGAGCTGAAGAAATACGGAACGGTGACGGTTGACACAGGCATGTGTATCATCTGTGTCGTTGGTGACCTCGACTGGTCGAACATCGGTTTCGAGACGAAGGTACTCGACGCTATGAAGAATATTCCCGTTCGCATGATTTCGTATGGCGGCTCCAACTACAACATCTCGTTCCTTATCCGTGATGAGGACAAGAAGCGCGCCCTGCAGAGCCTGAGCGACCAATTGTTTAAATAATTGTGATTAATCCTACAACACAAAAATGAGTAAGGGAATATTTCCTATCGATAAACTGGAACGGATTCAGACACCGTTCTACTACTACGACACGGAGTTGTTGCGCGAAACGCTCCGTGCCATCAACAACGAGGCTCAGAAGCACGAGGGTTTCTGCGTCCATTATGCTGTGAAGGCCAATGCCAATCCCCGCATCCTGCGTATCATCCGCGAAGCAGGACTGGGTGCCGACTGCGTCAGTGGTGGTGAGATAGAGGCCAGTGTGCGAGCTGGTTTCCCCAGTTCGAAGATTGTTTATGCCGGCGTTGGCAAGAGCGACTGGGAAATCAACCTCGGACTGGAGAATGACATCTTCTGTTTCAACGTCGAGAGCATTCCCGAGTTGGAAGTCATCAACGAACTGGCAGCCCAGAAAGGCAAGGTGGCTCGTGTGGCCTTCCGTCTGAATCCGAACGTCGGTGCACATACCCATGCCAATATCACTACGGGACTGGCTGAAAACAAATTCGGCATCGACATGCGAGACATGCTCAAAGTCATCGAAGAGGCCTCACAGTTGCAGAATGTCAAATGTGTGGGTCTGCACTTCCACATCGGCAGTCAGATTCTCGACATGGGCGACTTCGAAGCCCTCTGCAATCGCGTCAACGAACTGCAACTGGAACTGGAACGCCATCGCATCACCGTCGAGCATATCAATGTTGGTGGCGGACTGGGCGTCGACTATCAGCATCCCAACCGCCTGAGCATTCCTGATTTCAAGGACTATTTCGACACCTATGCCAAGAAGTTGAAGTTGCGTCCTGGACAGACGCTGCACTTCGAACTCGGTCGTGCCGTTGTAGCTCAGTGTGGCAGTCTGATTACGCGTACATTATATATAAAGAAAGGCAGTGTAAAGCAGTTCTGCATTGTCGACGCAGGATTCACCGACCTCATCCGTCCTGCACTCTATCAGGCTTACCACAAGATTGAGAACATCTCGAGCGAAGAGCCCAAGGAAGCATACGACGTGGTTGGACCCATTTGTGAATCGACGGATGTCTTTGCCAAGCAGATTGATCTGAACTGTTGTCATCGTGGCGACCTCCTGGCTATCCGCTCGGCTGGTGCCTATGGTGAAATCATGGCCTCTCAGTATAACTGTCGCCCATTGCCAAAAGGCTATATGAGCGACGAAATATAAATTACGTAATACGAAAGAATGAACATGGATAATCAGAAGCAGCCATCCATTTCTATCGTGATGACCGTTCACGACCAGGCAGAAGCGCTGGAGCAGAATCTCCCCGCGTTTCTGACCGTGCCCTACGAGGGAACGTACGAAGTCATCGTGGTGGATAACATGTCTGCCGACGAAACCCCAGACGTACTGAAACGCATG
Organism: uncultured Prevotellaceae bacterium; assembly: GCA_900318555.1. Classification (GTDB taxonomy): domain Bacteria; phylum Bacteroidota; class Bacteroidia; order Bacteroidales; family Bacteroidaceae; genus Prevotella. The sequence continues at coordinate 16,603 of ONKX01000023.1, forward strand.
AAGGCAGAATACCCGAATCTGTATTCTACCTTCCTGCCAGAGTCCGTCATCGTCAATCCCAGCCGCAAACGTTTGGCACTGAGTATCGGAGCGAAAGCAGCCCATTACGACTATATCGTACTTGCTGACATCCGCCGTGTGCCTGTCAATACCGAATGGTTGGCAGGGCTGGCAGATGGTGATGTTTCACTGGTGTACACAAATAGAAAGAAAGACCGTGTGACACATGTCGTTGCCACCGATTTGAACGACCTGCGACCTACGATACTGAAGGCCGAACGCCATAGCTTCAGGGACTATTACGGCACGTGGTTCCGCAAACAGCGCGGCTTATACGATGCAGCCTGTGTCAGGCGGGAACATGTTTTCGACGCTATCCGGCTCTACGACCAGAAGATTCGCGGTTTGCGCCTTTTGGGCTTACGTCTGCGTGTGTGGTTGGGCTTATAATACTGTTACGCTATGAGAATCCTGCATTACTATAACGCTGAGGAAAAGATGGTCACACAACATGTTACCATGCTACAGGAAGGCATGGGACGAGATGCCGAAAACCATCTGGCATCGAATGCTGACGATGCACGGACACTCCTTCAGGGCAGCCATTACGACATTCTCCACCTACACGGCTGTTGGCGCAATTCTTCACGAGCCATCGTCAATATAGCCTTACGTAAAGGGTGCCGACTGGTGGTTACGCCCCACGGACAATTGGAGCCCTGGGTACAGGAGCAGGATTACTGGAAGGATAAACTCCCCAAGCGCGTGCTCTATCAGCAACGCATCATTCAGCAGGCCTACGCCATCATTATCCAAGGTCGCATGGAGCAGGAATGCATGGAGCGTCTGGCATGGAATAAACGTTTAGTGACCATTCGCAACTGTGTGATAACCAGCTGTATATCCAAGGAAGAAATGTCAAAACAGACATTCACGCTCTATCGGAAAATCATGGATACCAATACGCTGGAACTCTTCTCACCCGACATGCGCCAACACCTGAAGACTATCATCATGGCAGGCATTACGGGTGACAAGCGCTGGTTGCCCAATGAGGCCGTCACTGCCCTACCCGCTGCGGTTTCAATCCCCTGGCGTGAACTGTTGCTCTATGCCCATCACGAACAGATTACCGAAACCATCCATCGCGGACTGCGCATACTCGGTCTCGAAGCACAGGATGTCGATGTGGAACATATCGACCACTTCTGGCCTGACAGCTATCAAGAAGCGCCACTTGTCGGTACCACTATCGGCTATCAATTCGCTTCCGAAAACGAACGGCTCATAGCCTCATTCAAGACCATCCGCAAACTCATCAGCAACGGACAGTTCAGCATCAAGCATCTGATAGAACTCGACCGCGAACTCCGTCAACACGGCTGTAACGAGGAAGAACTTGCCGAATCGCTCAAGGAGCGCCATCTCCTGAAGATGGTTCGTCACGTCATGCAACTGATGAGCGACCTGACAGGTCTCACCGAAGGTTTTATGCCAGTGCCTCCGCTCAATAACCGCAAGACGCGACAATTACGAACTACAATAGATAAACACCTAAAGATATAATGACTATGAATACGACTACTGCTAATCGCGACATGCACTACTTGCAACTGCTCTCCAATTCGTTTCCGACTATTGCGGCAGCAGCGACGGAGATTATCAATCTCGAGGCCATTATGAACCTGCCAAAAGGCACGGAACACTTCTTGGCCGATCTGCATGGAGAGAGTGCAGCCTTTCAACACGTACTGAAAAATGCCTCCGGAAACATCCGCCGCAAGGTCAGCGAGCTCTTCAAAGGCGATATCCGCGAAGCCGAGCGTCGCGAACTGTGTACGCTCATATACTATCCCGAACAGAAACTCGAACTCATCAAAGCCAACGAGGAAGATCTCGACGACTGGTATCACATCACCATCCATCGTCTTGTAGCCGTCTGCCGTGATGTGTCGTCGAAATATACGCGTTCCAAGGTGCGCAAATCGTTGCCCAAGGATTTCGGCTATATCATTGAGGAACTGCTCCACGAACGTACTGACGACGTCGATAAGGCCGCTTACGTCAATGTCATCGTCGATACCATCATCTCTACAGGTCGTGCCGACGACTTCATTGTCGCCATTTGCAACGTCATCCAGCGACTGGCTATCGACCAATTGCACATCCTTGGCGATATCTACGACCGTGGAGCTGGCGCACATATCATTCTCGACACCCTGCGCCAATACCATTCATGGGATATCCAATGGGGTAATCATGATGTATTGTGGATGGGTGCCTGTGCAGGTAACAATGCCTGCATCTGCAACGTGCTGCGCCTGTGTCTGCGTTATGCCAACCTCACCACCATCGAGGAAGCATATGGCATCAACCTTGTACCGCTGGCTACCTTCGCTATGGAGGTCTATGGTGACGACCCCTGCGAGGAGTTCCAGCCTAAGTTCCTGAAAGACAACACGATGGAGGATAAGTACCAGCGCTTGACGGCTCAGATGCATAAGGCCATCAGCGTCATCCAGTTCAAGAAGGAGGCACTCATCTTCCACCGCCGTCCTGAATGGCAGATGGAAGACCGCTGCGTACTCGAACATATCGACTACCAGCGTGGTGTCTATGTCGTCGATGGTCAGGAGTACGAGATGAAGTCGTGCCATTTCCCCACCGTTGACCCTGCCAATCCCAACGAGCTCACCCCCGAGGAGCATCAACTCATGGAGCGTCTCCACCATTCGTTCCGCGTCAGCGAGAAACTCCAGAAACACATCAAGATGTTGCTTTCTCACGGTTGCATGTACAGCATCTGTAATCAGAACCTGCTGTTCCATGCCGCCATACCACTCAACGACGACGGTTCCCTGAAGGAAGTGGAACTCTACAAAGGTGAGCGTTTCAGTGGCAAGGACCTCATGCACAACATCGGTATGATGGTGCGTGCGGCTTTCGAGAACGATACCGAAAAGGAACAGCGTCTCTACGCTCGCGACTATTTCCTCTACCTTTGGTGCGGCAAGGATTCTCCCCTCTTCGACAAGTCGAAGATGGCCACCTTCGAGCGCTACTTCCTAACGGACAAGACCACCTATAAGGAAGAGAAAGGCAACTACTTCCGCCTGCGCGACAACGAAGAGGTTTGCGACCGCATCCTCGACGCCTTCGGTGTCAAAGGACCGAATCGCCATATCATCAATGGTCACGTACCCGTCCATGTTGCCAAAGGTGAGAACCCCATCAAAGCTAATGGCAAACTGATGGTTATCGATGGTGGCTTCTCAGAGGCTTATCACAATGAGACGGGCATTGCAGGCTATACGCTCGTTTACCACAGCCGCGGCTTCCAGCTCGTCCAACACGAACCGTTTACCAATGCACAGGACGCCATCCAACGTGGTCTCGACATCAAGTCCACCACGCAGTTGGTTGAACTCTCTGCCCATCGCATGCGGGTGGCTGATACCGACAAAGGCGAGGAACTCCGCGCTCAAGTCGAAGACCTCCGCCAGCTTCTCTACGCCTACCGTCACGGCATCCTCAAAGAACGAAAATAATAATGTTCAATGTTCAACGTTCAATGTTCAATGTTCAACGTTCAATGTTCAATGTCTTAATCGCGCTTGGCTCTAACTACCATCCCTGTGCCCACATCCGCTGGGCCTCCCAGCGCCTGTCGTGTCTGCTCTCCGACGTACGGCTCTCTCGTATCATCTGGACACAGGACATTCACGGCACTGGCATCCGTTATGCCAACCGTCTGATGGCTGGTTATACGTCCCTGACTGCCGATGAATTGCAACAGCAACTCAAGGCCATTGAAGCCGAGACGCGTCGTACGAAGGAGTGCGTTACCATCGATCTCGACCTCATGCAATATGGTGACCAGCGCTATCATCTCAACGACTGGCCCCGACCCTATATCAAAAATTTATTGCCCGACATATGAAAAAGATTCTTTTATTTGCAACCCTGTTGTTGCTTACCGCTTGTCAAGAATCGCTCGAGGACCGCTGTGCCCGCGAGTGCAAGGAATATACTCAGAAGAAGTGTCCCGTACTCGTTACCAACGGTGTCACCCTTGACAGCATGACCTTCGACAAGTCTCGACTCGTCATGACCTATTATTACACCGTCTCAGGTATTCTCGACGACGCCGAGGCTCTTCGCGAGCACGACGCACGCGGCCTGTTGCTCAAGGAGCTCAAGAACACCGCCTCCCTCAAACTCTACAAGGATGCCGGTTATAGTTTCCGCTACGTCTACCATTCCTCCAAAGAGAAAGGGACGCGCGTCCTCGACACCACCTTCCGCAAAAAGGATTATCAGTAAACAATAAAAAAGAATCATAACTAAACTAATTATCAAGATGAAACTAAACTTACTCTATCTGTTTGCGCTGCTGGCGTTCCCGTTTGCAACAGCCAGTGCAGCCGACGTGAACATGAAATGGGGCAAACCAACCCAGGAAGAAATGCAGATGACCGTGTACGACGCCGAACCGAATGCCGAAGCCGTAGTGCTCTGCCGACTGACCGAAGTGGAATATACGGTGCAGACCAACAGTTATCTGGTTGACTATCACGAAAAGATGCGCATCAAGGTGCTGAAACCCAGCGGAACACGCTTTGCAAAGGTCGTCGTGCCCTACAAGAAATTCATGTCCGTGGGCAACAACATCGGTGGACTGCGCGCGTCGTTTGCCACTATCCCGATGAACCGTATAAGCGGAGATTCTTACTTCGGCGAAGAGTCCGGTTCGATGTCGGAAAGCGTCTTCGGTACCGATGCCGACGAAAATGTGGAGAATGTCAAGGCTACGGCTTTCAATCTGGAAGGCAGCAAAGTTGCGAAGACAAGCATGAAGAAGAGCAGCATCGCAACGAAGCAGATTGACGAACATAACTATCAGTTGGAGTTTACCGTGCCGAACGTGAAAGAAGGTACGGTGATTGAATACGAATACACCATCCACAGCCAGATATTCTGGGAACTGCACGACTGGTATGCACAGTGGGAAATCCCCGTGGTTTTTGCCAAGCTGGACATGAACATTCCAAACTACCTGATATTCAATATCGAAGACCACGGCATCCAGCGACTGACCTACACCTGTACGCAGGGAAGCATGACATACAAGGTGGAGAGCGACCCGCTGGCAAAGCCCATGACGGTAAACACCAACCACTACATCTACATTGGCCGCAATCTGATGGGCATGCCGAAGGACGATTCTACATGGAACGTTCAAGACAGCTGGGCAGGCATCACCGCCGAACTGAAAACCTACCGCCTGCGCGGCATGAGCCAGATGGATTTTGCCAAGACGTGGGACCAGATAGACGAAATGATACTGACGTCGGACGATCTGGGCATTCACCTAAATGACCATAGTCCGCTGACCGACGAGCTGAAGGCAGCAAAGATTGACGAGATCACCGACCTGCGCGAGCGTGCGGCAGCAGTGTATAAGCTGGTCATGAGCAAGGTGAAGTGGAATGGCAAATACACACTGAGCCCTGCGGAAACCTCAGAGACGCTAAAGAAATGCGAGGGTTCGAATGCCGACATCAACCTGCTACTCATCCAGTCGATGAATACCGTAGGACTGACTACTGCACCCGTTGTACTCAGAACGCGCGACCTGGGAATGCTGCCCTATAATTTCCCGTCGTTTACCAAACTCTCAACGTTCATCGTGGCTGTCATCATGCCGTCGGGCGGCAACCTCTACCTCGACGCATCAAACAAAAACGGCAGGATCAATAAGCTGCCTGAGGTGATGCTGGTGGAAAGGGCACGACTCGTGAGAAAGGACAAGAAGAGTTCGTGGGTAAACCTGCAGAAAATATTCTCAAAGAATCAGGGGGCTTCAAATTGAGCCCCCTGAATTTTTATTTCTTGTTGTAAGCGTTGAGGAACGTATCGTACTCGTCGCAACGACTGACGTAGCGAGCAGTTCCAGCAGGATTCTGACGTTCAAATTCCACGAGACTGGCAAAGGCCTTCCATTGCGAGTTCTTACGCTGTGGGACGCGGTCGAATTCGGCCTTGTCGCTGTTCCATTCCATCGAACACCACAATCCCTTGGGCTGCAGTTCACCATAGCTCAGCGCAAAGAGCGCGCGCTCCTTCAACTGCGGATCAGTGGTCTTGGCGGCCTCACGGAGATAATCCAAAGCACGTGCTGCAAGGTCCACTTCGTTGGGTTCAACCTCATCGCAGCCCGGACTCTTCGCATCACGCATAATAAACCAGCAGTCGCCTGAGAAGTTAGCCTGCGCATAACGCACGGCGAGGTCGTAGCAACGCTGATAGCGCGACTTGTCCTGCAGCATGTTCATGCCGTATTCCAACTGTTGCATCTGCTTGGCAAAGACCAGCTTGGGATTCTCGCGCAGTCTGCGGGCACCCTCGCTATAGTACTCGGCATCACGCAGGAACTGACGCTCAATCCACGGCTCGACATTGGTCCTGCGCAGGGCGGCATAGAGCGAGTAACCCTTGTTCTGATAAAACGCAACAGGCACCTTCGAAAGCCACTCGATGGCCTTGTCCCACTGACACAGGCGCAGGTATTTCGTGCCGATGAGGTCGTTGTATTCGTTCTCGGCGTTGGCTTCGTCCTGTTGCGGCTGCTGACGGATGGCGTTCTTCAGGAAACGGTCCATCTCGGTCTTGGGAGCAGCGGTGAGGTAGGCGTTGTACTGCTGCACGTTGGCAATCGTTGTGGTATCGAGATATGTATAATAGCCACCGAATTCCTGCACCTTATAGAGCGCCACGGTAACCTCCGGACAAACGGTCTTATACTTGTCGGCCATCACCTGCTGGACAATGCGGTCAAAGGCATTGTCGTAATACGAACTGCGCTCGTAGTAGTTGGTAACGGGACGCGGATTGGCGCGGTTACCCTTGCTGTAGAGCCACTGCATCTCGGTGCCTGCCCAGTTGTCGAAGTCGCTATTCTGCTTGCGCAGGTAACCCTCGATATACAGTCGGATGACGCGTGCACAGTCTTTCATGCGTTCGCTACCCTCCATCGTGACAGCCTTCTGGATATCTGTCTGGGCCTGTTTCTTGTCGCCAAACATAAATTCGAGCCACGCCTGAGCGGTCTGCCACATAGCGGGAACATCAGTCTTCTGCTCGCTGACAGCACGCTTACACAGACCTATCATCTGCTGGGCCTCGGCCTTGGTGATGTCACGGATAAACAGCTTGCCACCGAATCCATCGTACTTCACGGCATCGTCGGCCTCCTGGGCATTGTTGACGAAGTCCTGCAACAGGAACGGCAACACGCGCGCCTTGGGATTGGCATTGTAAACCTCGTTGATGGCAACATAGGAACGACGCTTGTAGTAGATGGTCATCAGACTGCGATAGTCACCTTGTTCCACGAAGATGTTGACGCCATCTTCCGTCCGTCCGGTCTTATAGAGTGCACCGGCATAGATGTTCTGCATCATGTCCTTATAGACGCTGTTGATGTACTGGCTGGCGGTCTCTTCCCAGAACTTCACGTTTTCGGCATGATTGCCCAGCAGCATGTTCGCACGCATGTACAGCAAGCCGTGCTGACTGCGCAGACGGGTGCGCAATTTCGTGTTGGCATAGGCACGGATGGCCTCCAGCGTCGTACGGCGCTTCGCCAGTTCCTCCTTGGTGGGATAGTTCCACTGGTCGCCCTGCACGTCGCTGCAGACATTCAGGTAACGCGCCAGCTGGTGGACGTAGCTCTGCATGAGGGCGTCGTTCTTCTGCTTGGCCACCTCGGTCACCTTCTCCTCGCTGAACCAAAACCAGTCGTCTTCGCCCAGACCCATATACACCTTCCAGTTGTTGGTGGTGATACGCTCCATGCGATAGGCAAAGTCGTCGTTGTCATAGAGGTTAAACAAATAATAGTTGAACGTCCCGATGCCGGCACATGCCAGCATGGGCAGCGACACAACGGTCAACAAACTAATGATGATAAATTTCTTCATAGGTCTCTGGTTTATATCTGTTAATATTATCTTTGTCCAAATGGTAAGTAATGATGGCTGCCGAGAGCGTCGGGCGCTCCTGTTCGACAGCATGTTTCACCCGCAGGATTTCGTCGGCTTCCACCGTATGTTCCACGTTGACGGCATGGATGGTGCGCAACCAGCTGAACACGGGATAAGCGGCAGCCAACGGCAGCGGATAGTCGCTGAGATGGCGCAGATAAGGCTTCACGTCGCGCAGGTCGAGAATGGGATTGCGCTCATCAAACTTATTGGGATCACCCGTATTGTAAATCATCAGCACACCGTAGTCCACCCTCGGCGCCGACATCGACAGCTGGTGCAGACGGATGGTCGTCGACACCCTCCCACCCCACGCACTGCGCACGGAGTCGAGGAATTCGTAATATGTGCGGCGGCTCTTGGCGGTATAGTCACAGTCTATCTGAATCTCACGGACACCGGCAATGTCGTTGGTTTCGTTCATCTGACGGATTCGTCTAACCAGCTTCTCTGCCAAACCCTTATGCCAGCGATGCATGCAATCCTCGGTGATATAGACCGTAGGGATGATTTCCACGCCCTCGGGAATGCTGTCGCTAAACGTCATCGTCGCATTAGGCACAGGCCCCGTGGCGGTATCGTTCTGTACCACGTCGAAATAGCGGCAGTACACCTTTTTAATGTCATACGTCCGCAGAAATGCCCGTTCCGTGGAGTCTATCCGCAGGTCAGTACGCCAATAGTACACGGAGTTGCCGGGCTCCATGTCCTTGTCCGGCTGCCGACTGCAGGCCGTAAGCCCCATCAACAGCAACAATCCGTAACAAAGAATACGACGAATCATGGCCGCGAAGGTACGAAAAAAATCCGAGCCCACCAAACGATGGACCCGATTTTTTTGTTTTACTCGCCGGACTCGCCTACCCTTTCATCTTCCCTCAGCCATCATTAATGTCACTCACCAGTCCCTTGCCATGTTTTTTTTCAAACTTCTTGTTATTCTCGCATATTTTTGCTAATTTTGCACCGTTTAATAGAATAATTTTCCTCCTTCTAACGACAAAGGTAGGGAATTGGCCGGGATTAAGCAAATTCTTCACCGATATTCTATATCGAGCGCAAAATTAGAGTCCCCTTTGTGTACTTTTGATGCAAAGAAATATGAGAAATTCTTTGAGCGGCCTTGGCTTTTGCTTGAGGCACGCAAGTTTCTATTTGAGGAACGTCGTTGGGATGAGCGCGTAGTGCGCTGGTGTCGTCTGAGGTCGTGGAAAGACAAGCAGGGTGTGCCCTGGCTGCAGATACCTTATTATAATCAGGAGGGCCAGTTGGTGGGTGTGCAGAATAGGAATCTGGTGCGTGGTGCCCTGCCGCGTTTCCGCTTCCCCAGTGGCTCGCAATGCGGCATTTATAACCTGCCTGTGCTCAACATGCTGAAGCCCGGCGACGCGCTCTGGATCACCGAAGGCTCGTCCGACTGCTGGGCCATGCTCTCCGCCGGTCACAAGGCCATCGCCATCCCGTCAGCCACCCTTCTTACAAAGAAGGACGTGGAGTTGCTAAACGGCCTAAGCACCTCCCCTAAAGGGGAGGATGGGAGGGGTCTCTCTTTTCACATGTTTCCCGACCGCGACGCTCCCGGCGAACGACTTTTCCTGCAGTTGCAGAAGGTGCTGCCCTCGTTGGTTCACCACCAGCTGCCACCCGACTGCAAGGACTTCAGCGACTACTTTATCAAGTTGAAAATTGAAAGTTGAAAGATTAAAGTTGAATAACCCTGCCTTATTGCGCAATAACCCGCCGTTATCGTGCAATAATGGCAGGTTATTGGAGCAGAGGCAAAAATTTTTGAATACAACAGAAAAAAAACTTCACTAAATTTGTGAATTTCAAAATAAATACTTACCTTTGCAGCCAAATACGACGATATGGTCATTGAATACGAAAAGGATTATCTTGAAGGACTATATGACAAGGGGAAATGTACGAACAAGAAGTATCGTTTCCAAAAGCCTGTAGTGGCGAAATACCAAAAGCGTATAGATACACTGATGGCCGCAACTCGCATCGAAGACCTCTTTGTGTTCAATTCACTTAATTTCGAGGCACTTGACAATGGGTATTACTCTATCCGCATAGACTACCATTACCGTCTGGAGTTTAAGATAAGAACAGAAGGAACGGAACCTGTAGTGACCATATGCACCGTTACTGATATTACAAACCATTATCAATAAGATATAATTATGAACAGAGTAACAACACATCCTGGAGACGTTCTGAAAGAAGAACTGGAGGCAAGGGGCATTTCACAGAAGAAGTTCTCTGAGGTGCTGTCCATTCCTTACACACAGCTCAACGAGATACTGAACGGCAAGCGTCCGGTAACAACTGATTTTGCCCTGATGATGGAGGCTGCCCTTGGCATCAATCCAGAACTGCTCATCAATATGCAGACACGCTATAATATGTCGGTAGCACGTAATAAAAAACCTCTTATTGCAAGACTCATTGACATTAAAAAAGCCTGTGCCGCAGTCTTTTAGCTCTTCCAAAAACTGTTGCTTTTTATCAGATAAAACGTCATAGAAAGAGTAGTTCCTGATGCTCCAGCATCGGGAATTTTTGTTATAAAAATATTTCAAGAAAAACTTGAAAAAAGTTAGGTAAATATTTGGTTATTTGAAAATTATTTCGTACCTTTGTACCATCAAAGATGATACACTATGGGCGTCGGCTCAGCATACTTGAGCAAGCTCAGTCTGCATTCGCCTAGCACCATAGTTGCATTACTTAATCACGACCTTACGTCCACTATTGACGTACACACCCTTCGTAGTTGGCTTGGCGTCAAGCCTGCGAACACTCAAGTCGTACCAGGAATTGTCAATTGTCATTTGTCCATTGTCAATTCCCTTGATGGACGTTTCTGTTTGTTTCTCCAAGCAGGCTTCGTTATCCTTAGGTTCGAGATGCCGCCACCACGACAGCGTCATGACTGCCCGTTTCAGAAATGTAAATTGATTGGTTCTCATATCATATTCGTTTGTATTGTTATCTATTCATTCCTAATCTGAGAGTCAGGATGCGTCTTACGCTCTGGTTGATACGTTCCTCGCTGAGGGTGCCGTTGTTCACGGCAGCGACAACGCCATCGAAGGCCTCGATAAAGTCGCGAGGACCAAGCACGATATCCACACCAGCCTTGATGCTGCCCACAGCTGCCTCGGCACTGGTGTAGTGCTGGGTGATAGCACCCATCTCCATGCCGTCGGTGATGATGATGTTCTGATAGCCTAACTCGCCGCGCAGCTTGTCTTGCAGGACGATAGACGACAGCGTGGAGGGAATGTTGGAACCTGTGACATTAGGTACAGCGATATGGGCAGTCATGATAAGCTGACAGCCCCACTGGATGCCAGCACGGAAGGTCACCATCTCACACTGCTTCATCTCGTCCCAAGTCTTCAGCGACTGTGCGTAGCCCGTGTGCGTGTCGGCCGTCGTGTCACCATGACCGGGGAAGTGCTTGATGCAACCTGTAATACCCGCATCCTTCAGTCCCTGCAGGTAGTTTGTCACCATCGGTGCTGCCACCTCAGGCTTGTCGCTGAAGGCAACCGATGGTGTTGCCACATTCGTAGGCATTCTTCGGGTCGCCGGTAGCACCGATAGCTGCCATCGACTCGTATTTCTTGACGTGAAAGTTGGGATTGTTGGCTATGCGCGACACCCTTCCACCTTCCTCGTCAATGCAGAGCAGCGGATGTCCTTTCAGCGATCGTATCTGCGGGATGATGGTGCCCAACTGTGCTTCGTCCTCAATGTTCCATGCATACAAGATGATGCCACCCACGGGGTACTCTTCATTGGTATTCCTCATTTTCATGGTTATCTCCTGATTCTTGAGGGCCGCCAAGTCGTCGTAGGTAGTCCATTCTATTGAGGGGTCAAGCGACTCGATGCGGATATAAAACATCTGTCCGACCTTTTCGCGCAGTGTCATCTTCTGCAGTAGCGCTTCCACCTCGTCCGCAGGCGTTACAGACTCGTCATCGTTCGAACACGATATTAACACAAGACCGCAAATCAGGATGGCGGCCAACAACATGAATAGTTTACAACTGTTCTTCTTTATCATTGTTTAAAGTTTTAGTTTTTAGAACGATTATGCGGCAAAGTTACAAAAAAAATGCCTGAACCGCAAAAGTTCAGGCATTTTTTTTCGTTTCCAGACAAGATTGAAAGGTTTCCAGACAAGATTGAAAGGTTTAATTCAAATTTTAATGAGAGAATGTCCTATAATATATTCAGGGAATTGAGGAATACGATGATGATGGCAATGGGGATGATCCAGCGCAGGAGAACGAGATAGACAAACGAGACCACGCGTGAACCCTGATATCTGTTCTGGGGGACGAACCACCCTGTAAACAACGCCATAGAAAATGCTCCAAGAGGTATGAGGAAATTGGTGACGAGGTCATTGAAATTGTCAAAGAGGTTACGCCCCATGATGGTGAGCCAGTCGGCATGGCCCGTCAGCGACAGCACACACAACGTATTGGTTACTACCAATATCAAACTGGTAACAATCACACTCTGATGCCTGTTGAGTGGACGCTTGGTTTCTGCCGTTGCTTCACAGAAAAAGGCTACCATCACCTCCATCATGGAGATGGTTGAGGTGAGGGCTGCGACGCACATAAGCGTGAAGAAGGCGGTGCTGATGATGGTCGGGCTGAACATGTGCATAAACACTGCCGGCAATGTGACAAACGTCAGTTCCGGTCCTTCCGTAGGACTGAAATCGTATGCGAATACGGCAGGCAGGACGACGGTGCCGGCAAGCAATGACACGATGATGACAAGAACTATCATTTGAACCGACGTCCTAGCGACATTTTGCTCCTTTGGCATATAGCCTCCATAGGTAATGAGTGCACCGACGCCAAGGGATAAGGTAAAGAAACTAAGTCCCATGGCCTCGAGTATGACCTTCGGAGTGATTTTCGAGAAGTCAGGCTCGAAGAGGAAGCGCAGTCCGGCGGTTCCGCCGTCGAGAAGCACCATGTGGATTGCCATCACGATTAACATGATAAACAGCAGTGGCATGAGAATCTTGCTCAGCCGCTCAATACCCTTGTTGACGTCGAACCACAGTACCGCTGCCGTCAGGACATTGGCTAAGATGGCATAGACTGTCATCACAGGGGCATTCTTCTCGAAAGCGTCAAAGAAAGTAGTAAGCTGAGGGGCATCCATGGTGGCGAAGGTGTTCGACGCAGCTTCAACCATGTAAAATATGCACCATCCTGTGACGACAAAATAGAAGCTCATGAGGAACATCGAGGACAACATGTTTGTCCATGACAGCCACTGCCAGCGGTTCGAGCCGCTCAAGGCGCGGAATGCACCATAGACACTCTTACCCGACGACTTGCCTATCAGAAACTCGTTCATCACCAACGGCAATCCGAAGATGATTGAACAGACGATATACAGGATTATGAACGCGCCACCACCGTTTTCCCCAACCGTATAGGGGAACTTCCAGATACTGCCTAACCCTACAGCGCTGCCTGCAGCGGCCAACAGAACGCCAATTTTCGACGAAAATGATTTCATATTCTTTAATGTGACAGGATTTCTACACCGTGTTCAGTCATGAGGAGCGTATGTTCCCACTGGGCGGAGGGAAGTTCGTCGTCGGAGATGACTTCCCATCCATAGGGATCTTCAGAGTCGATAAAGACTTTCCACGAACCCATATTGATCATCGGTTCGATGGTGAAGACCATTCCCGGAACGAGGAGCATTCCGTTGCCCTTCTGCTGGAAATGAGCCACTTCGGGTTCTTCGTGGAAGGCACACCCTACCCCATGGCCGCAGAGATCGCGGACGACGCCGTAGTGGTAGCGCTTGGCGTGCTTCTCAATGGCTTTGCCGATGTCGTTCACCCAGCCCCAAGGCTTTGCGGCCTCCATACCAATTTCCAGACACTCCTTGGTGACACGCACCAGCTGTTCCTTCTCCGGCGTGGTCTTGCCAATGATGAACATGCGCGACGCGTCGGCATAATAGCCGTCGAGAATGGTGGTAAAATCGACATTGATGATATCACCCTCTTCGAGAATATCCTCTGCCTTGGGAATGCCGTGACAGACGACCTCGTTGATGCTGGTACAAACACTCATAGGGAACGGCGGTGTTTCGCCATCCTCGATATCATAGTTGAGACAGGCGGGAATGGCACCATGTAAAGCACAATAGTCGCGACAAATCTGGTCAATCTCCAGCGTCGACATACCCGCACAAATCTCCTGTTCGACAGCATCGAGCACACCGGTATTCACCACACCAGCACGACGAATGCCTTCAAGCTGTTCCGGCGTCTTGATCAGGTCGGGCGTAGGCACCAGCGCCCCCTTGTTTTCCAAATACATAATGCGCTTGTCAAACTCCGTAGGTTGCTGTCCGGGCTTGCAGCGCCATCTTCTTTTTACCATAGTTTTCTTATTTTTGTGTGCAAAGATAATACTTTTTTCGGAAAGTGGCACGGAATTTGCAGAAAAAGAATCGAAAATTGTAAAATAGAGAAATTGCAAATAGTAAAATCATCAAATAAAAAAGAATATGCAAAAAGGTAACATCGGGGTTACGACTGAGAACATTTTCCCCGTCATCAAAAAGTTTCTCTACTCAGACCATGAGATTTTCCTGCGCGAGATGGTTTCGAACGCTGTTGATGCCACGCAGAAGCTGAAGACGCTGGCTCAGCAGGGCGAGTTCAAGGGCGAACTGGGCGACTTGACAGTACATGTATCACTGGATGCCGACAAGGGCACCATTACGATTTCTGACCGCGGTATCGGTATGACCGAAGAGGAAATCGACAAGTACATCAACCAGATTGCTTTCTCGGGCGTCAACGACTTCCTCGAGAAATATAAGGACAATGCCAACAACATCATTGGACATTTCGGACTGGGCTTCTATTCCAGCTTTATGGTGTCGAAGAAGGTGGAGATTGTGACGCGTTCGTACAAGGATGGCAGCAAGGCCGTAAAATGGAGCTGTGATGGCAGTCCTGCCTACGAGATTGACGAGGCAGAGCGCGAGGATCGCGGTTCTGACATCATCCTTTATCTGGACGACGACTGCAAGGAATTCCTTGAAAAGGAGCGCATCCAGCAGTTGTTGACGAAGTACTGCAAGTTCATGGCAGTGCCCGTGGCTTTCGGCAAGAAGCAGGAGTGGAGCAGCGAGGAGAAGAAGATGGTAGATACCGCTGAGGACAACCTCATCAACAACGTGGAACCCCTGTGGACGAAGGCTCCGTCATCGCTGAAGGACGAGGACTACACCAAGTTCTATCGCGAGCTCTATCCCATGAGCGATGAGCCCATGTTCTGGATTCACCTGAACGTTGATTACCCCTTCAATCTGACGGGTATTCTCTACTTCCCCCGCATCAAGTCGAACATCGACCTGCAGCGCAACAAGATTCAGTTGTATTGCAACCAGGTATTCGTGACGGATCAGGTAGAGGGTATCGTGCCGGAGTTCCTGACGCTGTTGCACGGTGTGATTGATTCACCAGATATTCCTTTGAACGTGAGCCGTTCATACTTGCAGAGCGACCGCGAAGTAAAGAAGATTTCGACCTATATCACCAAGAAAGTGGCTGACCGTTTGCAGGCTATCTTCAAGGAGGACCGCAAGCAATATGAGGAGAAGTGGGACGACCTGAAGCTCTTCATCAACTATGGCATGCTCAGCGAGGAGAGCTTCTACGACCGTGCCAAGGAGTTTGCACTCTTCAAGGACACGGAGGGCAAGTACTTCACCTTCGACGAATACAAGACGCTCATCGAGGGCGCTCAGAAGGACAAGGACGACCAGCTCGTCTATCTCTACGCTACCGACAAGGAGGAGCAGTACTCCTACATCCAAGCTGCCAAGGACAAGGGTTACAGCGTATTGCTGTTAGACGGACAACTCGACGTGCCTGCCATCCAGATGCTGGAGCAGAAGTTCGAGAAGAGCCGCTTCACCCGTGTCGACTCCGACATCATCGACCGCCTTATCGTGAAGGACGATGCACCGAAGTCGAATCTGACAGAGGACGAGTCTGCCAATTTGTCACAGGTATTCCGTTCGCAGATGCCGAAAATGGAGAAGACCGAATTCATGGTTGAGGTGCAGAGCTTAGGCGCAGAGCAGCGTCCTGTAGTCATCACGCAGAACGAATGGATGCGCCGTATGAAGGAGATGAGCCGCTTCCAGCAAGGCATGAACTTCTACGCGCAAATGCCTGATTCAATGAATCTTGTGCTCAACGCAGACCATCCGCTGGTAAAGCGCGTACTGGACGATTGCAAGGCAACGACCGAAGAAACGCTGAAGCCCATCGAGAGCGAACTGAAGGGTCAGGAAGCCCGTCTCGCTGCCATCCGTCAGCAACAGGAGAAGAAGAAGGCTGAGGAACTGACACAGGATGACAAGGACATGAAAGCTGAGTGCGAAAAGGCCGTACAGGAGCAGAAGGACAAGAAGCAGAGTGTGCTCAACGATTATGCCGCCAAGAACGAGATCGTCCATCAGCTCATTGACCTGGCCCTGTTGCAGAACGGCATGTTAAAGGGCGAAGCCTTGGACAAGTTCCTGAAGCGCTCCGTCGATCTCATCAAGTAAATATACCATACAAATAAAAGAGAAGCCTCCCTTCAAACAGGAGGCTTCCTTTTTTTGTCCTATAATGTTCAGACTATTCTGACTTGAACAAGTCCTTGATACCACCAATACTTCCCATGAGGTTCGTAGCCTCGTAAGGCAGATAGACGGTCTTGGTCTTGTCGCCAGTGGCCAACTCCTGCAGCATCTGGATATACTTCTGAGCCAAGAGGTAGTTTGCGGGATTGGTCGACTTGCCTACGGCCTCGCTGATGAGTTCAATGGCTTTCGCCTCGGCTTCTGCCTTACGGATACGAGCCTGAGCCTCACCTTCTGCGTGCAGAATAGCCTGCTGTTTTTGAGCATCGGCACGGTTGATGATAGCTGTCTTCTCACCCTCAGAAGCCAGAATCTCGGCAGCCTTCTCACCCTCAGAGGTCAGGATCTGTGCACGCTTGTTACGCTCGGCCTGCATCTGCTTCTCCATCGCATTCAACACAGTTGCGGGAGGCACGATATCCTGCAACTCTACGCGGTTCACCTTGACACCCCACTTGTCGGTGGCATCGTCCAATACGGCACGCAGCTTGGTATTGATGGTGTCGCGTGAGGTCAGCGTCTCGTCCAGTTCCAGCTCACCAATGATGTTACGTAACGTGGTCTGCGTCAGCTTCTCGATGGCATTGGGCAGGTTCGAAATCTCATAGACGGCCTTGAACGGATCTACAATCTGGAAGTACAGCAAGGCGTTGATTTCCATCTGGATGTTATCCTTGGTAATTACGTTCTGCGAGGGGAAGTCGTACACCTGTTCGCGCAGGTCGATGCTGTTCGAGTAGGTATAGCGGCCACGCGAGAGCACGACGATGTCCTTGGCGCGGTCAATGAAGGGAATGATGATGTTGATACCGGGATTCAGCGTAGCATAGTAGCGACCCAGACGTTCGATGATTTTGGTTTCCGACTGCGGAATAATGACCAGTGCCATCTTGGCAAAGAGAATAACGCAGACGATGATGACGATTAATACATAACTCATGATGTCCATAATTTTGATAGTTTATTGTTTATTATTTAAGTTTATTGTTTACAGCGTTTCTACTGTGATAATGGTGCTTTCGCGGTTGATGACACGAACGGTGGTTCCAACGGGAATGTCCGTATTGCTGACGGCTTTCCACAGGTCTCCGTCAATCTGTACATAGCCGCTGGCATTAGCCGTGATAGGCTCCGTCACTCGTCCCGTACGGCCTAACAGCGCGTCGGCATTGCTGGGTTTGTTGGGTTCGTTCTTGTGCAGATACCGCAGTGCCACAGGCCGGACGGTAAAGATAGCCAGCAAGGAGAATAGTGCGAAGATGGCCAGTTGCCAATAGACATTCAGTCCCAATACGGCTCCGATGATGGCAAAGACAGCACCGATAGAGAAGCAGATGATGAAGAAATCACCCGATGAGAGTTCCAGAATCAGGCATAGTACGGCAATGATGGCCCATACCTGCCACATGTTTTGCAAGAAATACTCAATCATACGCGTTCATTATTATTAATTATACATTATTTTATATAGACAGTACAAAGTCGTCCCAATCTTTTGTCGAGCCCTTACGGCCGAAAACCTTCTGATAGAGTCGGCTGCGCGTCGAGGCAATGCTCTCCTTCGAATGTGCCGTCAGCGTGGCGATATCCTTGGGTTGCATGCGTATCTTGATAAGCAGACTGACGTGATAGTCCTGCTCGCTCATGCGATAGAGGCTGTACAACTTGTCGGTAAATCCCGTGTAGGTGTTGTTTACCACCTCCGTCAGTTCCGCCCATTCGGCCTCCGGCATGTTCTTTCCTTCTGCCAGGTATTGCTTGATGCGCTGGTAAACGTCCGACGAGAAAATGTCGTTCACGTCCTGCGCATGCGTCCGTTGTTCCATCACGGCAATTTTCTGCATGGCGTGGATGTTGTCCAGTCGGCTTTGCAGGAGTTGCATCTTACGTCGGTTGCTCTGCAGCACCATTATAAATAAGGTGATGTAGAACACGGTGCAGATGATGAGCAGAAACAGCTCGCGGTCGGTGAGTATCATGTTTTTTTCTGTTTGATTGATTTTGTTGCTGCAAAATTAGTAAATAATTGCTTTACTTGCAAGAAAAATGGTTTGCAAAAATGCGCAAAGGGCCATTTGCAAACATTTGCGAAGGGGAAAACAATAAGAATGAATAGAAAATGGCACTATTGGCACAAAAAAAAGAGGCGCTGGCCTCTTCTTTTTTTTATTCGTCTTTCTTCAGCGGAATGGTGAAACTGAATACGGAGCCTTCGCCTTCGATAGATTCGACGTAAGCATCACCGCCATTCTTGCGCGCAAAGTCCTGGCACAGTTGGAGACCCAGTCCGGAACCTTCCTCACCGCCTGTACCATACGTCGTTTCACCCTTATGGAAGATGCTGTCCACACGATCAGCGGCAATACCGACACCGTGGTCCTGCACGCAGATTCGGGCAAAATCACCTTCACGCTTGTAGAACACCTCAATGCCCTTGCCCTCTGGCGTAAACTTAACGGCATTCGATATGAAGTTACGAATGACGGTCTTAATCATATCATTGTCCGCACGAACTGTCAGCTTCTCTTCAGCAGGCAGATACTGCAAGTTGATTTTCTTCATCTCGGCAATCATCTTGAAGATATCCACAACGCCAGGAACGACATCGTCCAAATCAATGTCCTGATAGACGACATTCAAGCGGCCCGTCTGACTCTTGGTCCATTTCAGCAGGTTATCCAACAAGTCGTGGGTCTCCTCTGATTCACGATTGGCCTTGTCCAACAGTCCGAAAATCTCCTCTCCCACTACATCGGGCGACACCACGTTGACAGCGAGGTTGAGCACCATACGGATAGAGGCCATTGGCGAACGCAGGTCATGAGCAATAACGGAATACATCTTGTCGCGGTTCGAAATGGTGCGCTTCAACTCTTCGTTCTGCCTCACAATAATGCGCTTGGCGGCTACCAGCTGAATCTGGTGCATCACGCGCATGACGAGCTCTTCCTTATTAAACGGTTTTGTCAGAAAGTCGTTAGCACCAACTTGGAAACCCTTCACCAAATCACTGGGATTATTGAGTGCCGTCAGGAAAATGATGGGAATATCTGCCGTCTCTGGATCCTTCTTCAAGATGACTGCCGTATCAAAACCGCTGATGTCAGGCATCATCACGTCGAGCAATATCAAATCGGGCTTCTCCGCCTTTGCCTGCTCAATACACGCATTACCGCAGTTGGCAGTACAAACCTGAAACTTCTCGTTGGTGAGGAGAATCTTCAGCAGAAGCACATTGCTGACCACATCGTCAACGATTAGGATTTTATAATCGCTTCGGTTTATTTGTGACTCAAAACTTTCGTTCAGTTCCATTTTGCTTAGGGTTTCGTTATTTTCAGCTGCAAAAATAGCAAATATTTAGCATTCCGCCAAATATTTGCTACTTTTTTTTATATGAAAGCCTTTTTTCAGGCTAAAAAGCCTTAAAAATCCTTTGTCATTTCCTTCACTTCGGCATTGATGTGGTCGATGAACTCCTGGATAGTCATCACCTTCTGCTCGCCACCGCCCTGAGGACGAACGGCAACGGTGCCATCCTGTTGTTCCTTCTCACCAACAATCACCATGTAAGGAATACGCTTCAACTCGTTGTCGCGAATCTTACGACCGAGCTTCTCGTTGCGCAGGTCGATGGTAGGACGCACGCCACCCAGGTCGAACTTCTTGGCAACCTCCTTGGCATAGTCGTTGTACTTCTCCGACAGAGGCAGGATTGCTACCTGATCGGGAGTCAGCCACAAGGGGAAGTGACCGCTAGTGTGTTCGATGAGCACGGCGCAGAAACGCTCCATACTTCCGAACGGCGCACGGTGAATCATGACAGGTGTCTTCTTCGTGTTATCCTCGTCAGTATATTCCAGCTGGAAGCGCTTCGGCAGGTTGTAGTCCACCTGAATAGTACCCAACTGCCAACGACGACCAATAGCGTCCTTGATCATGAAGTCGAGCTTAGGACCATAGAACGCAGCCTCGCCGTATTCTACCTTTGCGGGCAGGCCCTTCTCCTGACAAGCCTCAACGATAGCCTTCTCAGCCAGTGCCCAGTCTTCGTCAGTACCTACATATTTATCGTGGTCGTTAGGATCGCGCAGAGAAATCTGTGCCTCGAAGTTGAATCCGAAGGCAGTCAGCACGATGCCAATGATATCCATCACGTTCAGGAACTCCTGCTTCACCTGGTCGGGACGACAGAACAGGTGGGCATCGTCCTGCGTGAACGAACGTACACGGGTCAGTCCGTGCAACTCACCACTCTGCTCGTAGCGATACACCGTACCAAACTCAGCGATGCGCAGAGGAAGGTCACGGTATGAACGGGGCTTCCAAGCGAAGATCTCGCAGTGGTGAGGACAGTTCATCGGCTTCAGCATGTACTCCTCGTCCTCCTCAGGTGTATGGATAGGCTGGAACGAATCCTTGCCATAGTGTGCATAGTGACCAGAGGTAACGTAGAGGTTCTTCGAACCGATGTGCGGAGTGATAACCTCCTGATAACCGAAACGTTTCTGAACCTTGCGCAGGTGGTCCTGCAGGCGCAGACGGAGCTCAGTACCCTTCGGCAACCAGATAGGCAGACCCTTACCAACCTTATCTGAGAACATGAAGAGTTCCATCTCCTTACCAATCTTACGATGGTCGCGCTTCTTAGCCTCCTCCAGCATCTCGAGATACTCATCGAGCATCTTCTTCTTGGGGAACGAGATACCATACAGACGCTGCATCTGCTCGCGGTTGGCATCACCACGCCAGAAAGCTCCAGCAACGCTTGTCAGCTTTACGGCCTTGATTTCGCCTGTATCTACGAGGTGCGGACCACGACACAAATCGGTGAAATTACCTTGTGTATAGGTGGTGATTGAACCGTCTTCCAAGTCCTGCTCGATGTGCTCGCACTTGTAGGTCTGTCCGTCGGCAGCAAACTGCTTCAGGGCTTCGGCCTTAGGCACTTCACGACGAACGACGGCCTCCTTCTTGCCAGCCAGTTCCTTCATCTTAGCCTCAATCTTGGGGAAGTCGCTCTCCTTGATCATCTCGCCGTCCTTCAACAGCACATCATAGAAGAATCCGTTCTCGACAGCAGGTCCGAAACCGAACTGGATGCCAGGATACAACTCCTGCAGAGCCTCTGCCAACAGGTGGGCTGAGGTGTGCCAGAAAGTGTGCTTACCCTGCTCGTCGTCGAATTTATAGAGGGCAATCGTAGCATCCTCCATAATAGGACGGTTCAACTCAACGGTTTCTCCATTCACGCCACAGCTGACAACGCTGCGTGCCAGAGCAGGAGAAATGCTCTCGGCAATCTGAAAACCAGTCGTCTGGGAAAGTAATGTTAATCATATCTACAATATATGTTTGAATTTAAACAGCCGCAAAGGTACAAATAATCGAACGAATAACCAAATAATTTTGGGACTTTTTCGAACCTTCTTCGCTTAATCAATCTTTTCGATGAACTGGCCCTGGGGGGTAAAACGCATATCTTCGTCGTTCGACAATTCTATCTTATAACCATAGGGTTTCTTACTCAATTTGGTGATGACATCCTCAGGATAATGGGTCTTCGCATATTCCCAGATGGGGGGCGGGACGAGTGTGGAAGGCACGCCCGTCTTTTTGCGCCCTACCCTTTTCCAGTTTCCCTGCATATCGAACTCGATCTTTGTGCCGTCGTTGAGACACACACTATATTCTTTCCCACCATCGTCGTCAGTATCCATCTCCACAAGGACGACGGACGACTCAGGGAAATACTGGTCGATAAAAGCTTTTGAAGAGGCTGGGATCTTATCGTCCATACATGCCGCCATCAGCCATATCGCCATGAAACCAAGCACTGCTATATATATCTTCTTTCTCATCTTCAGCTACTTTAGTGTTCTAATACATCTGCAATTTTGTCGGCATTCATACTACGGGCACTGGCATCGAAGATTTCCTTGTAACGCCCGCCTTGCCGATAGACATCATCCGGTTTTCCACTCTCAACAACACGGCCTTGATCCAATACGTAAATAGTATCGGCATCGATAATCTGTCCGATGTTGTGCGAAATGATAATCACCGTCCTACCCTGCTTAATGGCATCAATGCTGGCCTTGATCTGCTCCGTGGCAATGGCATCCAGACTAGCCGTAGGCTCATCGAGGATGATGACGGTGGGATTTTTGATGAACATGCGGGCAATAGCTACACGTTGCTGCTGACCACCACTCAGTCGCAGGGCACTGCTCTCGAAACCTTTAGGCAACTGCATCACCTGGTCGTAGAGGAAAGCCCTACGGGCGGCATTCACCACATCGTCGTGAGTGGCCTGCGGATTGCCGTATTTGATGTTATCTTCGATGGTTCCGTCGAAGATGTGGTTCTTCTGCATCACCAGTCCTACATGTTCGCGCAGCCAGCGAGTATCCCACTGCTCAATGGGTCTTCCGTCGAGCATGATGGTACCACTGTCTGCGTGGTAGAACTTGTCGAGCAAGTTTACGACGGTGCTCTTGCCCGCTCCGCTCATACCCACCAGAGCCGTTATCTTGCCGGGCTCAATACGCATCGATACGTCGTGCAAGGCTTTGACACCATTGGGATAGGCGAAGTCAACATGCTGCATCTCGAAGCAGCCCTTTACTTCGTCAGGACGATAATTGCCCGTATCCTCCACATGTTCATCGCCTTCCAACAAGTCAAAAAGTCCCTCAGAATAAATCAACGCATCGTTCAAGTCATCATAGATGCGATGCAGCTGACGGATGGGAGCACTGACGTTGGCAAATAGCATGACATGGTACATAATCTTACCGATGGTCATACCCGGATAGTCGATAAGCACGAGGTAAGCCGTCAGGATGATGACGAGCACGGTGCCTATCTGTTCCAGAAAACCTTTCAAACCCGTATAGAAATAGCTCTGCTTGCGTGTTGACAACTGCAAATCGGTTACAGCATCCTGTACGCCTTCCATGCGCTGGTCTTCTACCACTTCGCGGTTAAACGACTTGATGACACCAATGCTTTCGATGATGTTCAGAATATTCTGGCTAACAGCCTGCTGCCCGTTGAAGATGCCACGGCGTCCGGCACGCATGCGCTCTGCCTGGATGTAGGTGACGTAGAAATAGACAGGGACAATGGCCAGAGCCACCAAGCCCACATAGACATTGGCCATGAACATCAGGATAAGCGCCAGCACGGCACTCGTAAGCAACGGCAGGATGTCGATAAAGAAACTGTTGACGGCACGACTCGTACTCAATACGCCCTTGTCGATGCGCGACTGCAGACGACCTGCCTCGTTGCCTGAAGTGGTGAAGAACGCCATGCGGAACGTCTGCATGTGGTGAACCACCTGTAACGTCAGGTCGCGACTCACCAGAATGCGCATGCGCTCACCGTAATAGCGACGGAAGAAATTGACCACGGCGGCCAGTAGCTCTTTGCCAAGCAATACGGCACTGACAATAATGAGGACACGCAAGGCGCTGGGCCACATCAGCGTCGGCTGCTGGTCAAGAACATTAATGGCATCGACTGCACGATCGAGGACAATGGCGTTAACCTGCGCCAGTAGCGACCCCAGCAGGGTCAATACCAGCGTCACTACCAACAACCATCGGTAGGGCTTCACAATCCGCAGGATGTAATATAGCAACGTTCCAATGCCCATATTATTCGAGTTTATTTACTTTCGCTGGTTTTTCAGGAGGCTGTAGGCGGCATAGAGGCCGAGTTCGCCGGCTTTGGAGAGGTCGGCGGTAGCTTCCTTCTGATGTTTCAGGGTCAAATGGGCCAAGCCGCGATTGTAGTAGGCTTCTGCCAGATGGGCATCCAGCGCAATAGCCTTGGTATAATCGGCAATGGCCTGCTGATGATCCATGCATTGCACATAAGCATTGCCGCGATTATAATAGAGGTAGGCGTTAGTGGGCGCCAGCGCAATAGCCTGCGTCAGGTTTTCCAATAGGTTTGCAGTCATCAGCGGCATGTCGGACGATTCCTGCTGTGCCTGACAGATAGCCCGCAACCAAAGGGCTACTGCCGATTTGGAATCACGCTCGAGCCAGGGTGCCGGATCGTGGATGGTACTTTCGCCACAGACAATATACAATTGCATGTTAGCAGGTAGCGTATGGTTCAGCGAATCCACCTGACGGTCGTAAGCCACATAATGTTTGACGGCACTCTGCTGACGTTGCGTCGAGAGCACATACATCGGCAGATAGTCCATACCCACATGGCGGTTCTGTACACGACCGCGATAGTCGCTCTGGTATTCGGGCTGCACCTCCTGTTCGTCAGCGACAGCCAGCTGGTTATATTTCTCGATATCCTCGTCGCTACGCTTACGCATCTGTTTGGGCGAAAGTCGCGGCTGTTTGCCCATACGTTTGTCCAACTGGGCTTTCAGTATGCGGAACTCGTCCTGTTCGGCCTGCTTTGTCAAACCCAGCTTCCTGTAACACTGCGCACGCTGATGCAATCCCGTCCAGAAATTCGGATACTGGTCGATAACCTTCGAATAGTCGCGAATGGCAGCACGGGGATTACCCGTCTGTTCCAACAGCAGGGCACGATTGTAGAGTGCCATCAGATTGTCAGGCTCCAACTTCAGGACGAAGTCGAAGTCGGTGATGGCACGGTTGTCGTCACCCACCTGCGCACGCAACAAGCCTCGGTTGTAGTGGCCAAGGAAGTTGTTGGGTTCGAAATCGAGTGCCGTATCGTAGTCGGCCATTGCTCCACGCAGGTTCTGCTGGTTGAAGCGGGCCAACGCACGATTGATATAAAGGTTGGCATCTTTGGGCAACAGGTGGATGGCTTTGTTCAGATAACCCTCACCCTCCTTCCATTCACTGCGCGCCAGACTGATGACAGCACGCTGAGCCCAGACATTACCGTCGTAGGCGTCGAGCTCGATACTCTTTTCCAACGCCTCGATAGCCTTCGTCGTGTCTTTCTGTTGGATATAGACATCGGCCTTCATGGCAGGGATACGGGCATTCTTGCTCCAACGCGCGCTCATCGTATCCAACTCGGCCAACGCCTTGTCGTATTCTTTTTGCTGGATGCGACACAGTGCACGGTTGTGCCACAGGTTGACACTCTCAGGATCGTAGCGCAGGGCGGCATTATAGTCGCTGACGGCTCCCTCGAAATTCTTCTGGTGGATACGGCAGAGTCCGCGCAATTCGTAGATGCCAACGACATATGGGTTACGCTCAAGTGCCTCCGTACAATCGCTCTCTGCACCTACATAGTCGTCCAGATAAAATTTCGCCACGCCTCTGAAGAACCACGGCTCGTAGAGGTATGGCTTGGACGAAATAGCCTGATTGAAATACTGGATGCTCAGCACATAGTCCTCATAATAGAGCGCCGAGCGCCCTATCATCAGCAATCGGTCGGTATTGAACTGAGCATGACACATTGAACATTGAACATTAAACATTGAACATTGAAGTGCAAAGAACAACAATGCAAATCTCATGAATATGTTACCACAGTGTATCATGTTCAACGTTCAATGTTCAACGTTCAATGTCTTACCGGTTTTGTCTTGTATCCACAACGGTATCTCCCTTCTGTGAGGGCTCTGAGCTTGCTCTTGATGAGCTGCTTGCGGAGTGGCGAGATACGGTCGACAAACATCTTGCCGTCCAAGTGGTCGAACTCGTGTTGCATCACACGGGCCAGATAGCCCTCAATCCACTCGTCGTGGTGGTTAAACTGCTCGTCGTCCCATTCTACACGGATACGGGTAGGACGAACCACCTTCTCATGGATGGCAGGCAACGACAGACAGCCCTCTTCGCTGGTATCCGTCTTGGCATCGTCATACTCCACAATATGCGGATTGATATACACCTGACGGAAACCCTTATATTCGGGCATATCTTCAGCCAACACGTCGAGGTCGATAACCGACAGGCGTATCGCACGACCAATCTGGGGTGCTGCCAGTCCGATGCCTTCGCTCTCGGCCAGCGTTTCCCACATATCGGCAATGAGCTGCTTCAGTTCCGGATAGTCGGGGGTGATGTCTTCCGTCACCTTCCTCAACACCGGCTGACCATATATATAAATAGGTAATATCATATTCAGTTAAGAGTTAAGAATGAAGAGTTAAGAGTTATTTCTTACTCCGGAGGTAGTCCTCGAGGATGATGGTGGCGGAGATTTCGTCCACCAGCGCCTTGTCCTGACGGGCTTTCCTCTTCAGACCGGCGTCCAGCATAGCCTGATGGGCCAGCACGGAGGTGAAGCGCTCGTCGTAGTACTCGATAGGAATGTCAGGACGTTGTTTGCGCCAGCGGTTGACAAACTGCTCGACACGTGCCAGATTCTCGCTGGGCTGGCCGTTAGGCTGGCGGGGCTCGCCAATGACGATACGCTCCACGGGCTCACGACCCACGTACTGCTGCAGATAATCGAACAACTCAGACGTAGAGACAGTCGCCAACCCGCCTGCTATGATTTGCAGTGGGTCGGTGACTGCCAGTCCTGTACGTTTCTTTCCGTAGTCTATAGATAATATCCGAGCCACAGCTTACTTAGCATACAGCAGCCATGCACCAGGATACTTTGCCTGCAGGTCGTTACGGCTTGCGGCAGCCTCAGCCTTTGTGTCGAAAGTGGTAGCAACCACACGATACATAGCGGGCTGAACAGCAGAGTTGAGCACAATCTGAGCGTCATATCCTACTGAACGCAGCGTCTGCTGCAGACCATCGGCATTAGCACGCAGTGAGAATGAACCAACGACAACGCTGAAGTTCTTCAGACCAGCACCACTGACCACCGTTACGTTCTCCTGACGAACTGACACATTGTCAGCATTGTCCAAAACGCGGGTGTTCGTAGCGGGACGCTCCTGCAGAGGAGCAACCACGTTCTGCTCTACAGTTTCCTGCTGGGCAGGAGTCTGAACTTCTTCCTGGGCCTTAGCCTTCAGATAAGCCTGCTTGTAGGCACTCTCACTCGACTTACAGCTTGTAAAAGCCATAGCTGCGCAAATACCAGCGCAAAGCACGATGTACTTCTTCATAATTTACCTTGTTTTCTATTTAAATTAAACTTAAAAATCTGTTTTATTGCGCAAAATTACAAAATAATGAGCAAAATCAAAGAAAAATACTGCGTAAAGTTTGTTAATTTCGAAAACTTTCCGTAAATTTGCCCTCGAAACAGACGTTTAACGCTATAAAAATATTACAACTATGAAAAGTTTAGGTTATTTAGGCGCATTTTTCGGCGGAGCTCTCGCCGGAGCAGTTCTTGGTCTCTTACTGGCCCCCGAAAAGGGTGAAGAAACCCGTGTGAAAATTACTGAGGCTGTTGACGACTTCATGAAGAAGCACAACATCAAGCTCAGTCGCAAAGAGGTGAAGGACCTCGTCGACGACATTGCCGATGCAGCTCCTGAAGTGGAAGCATAAGGATGTCTGACGAATTCGCAACGCCACACTCTGCTTGCAGAGAAAACGTAAGATGTAAGATGTTGTCGAACGACAAGAATGTTGAGGCCATTGCCCAGCTGGTGGAGACTATCAAGAGCTACCTCGGGCTTCAGAAAGAATATCTGAAGCTTGATCTCTTCGACAAGTTTGTCCGCCTGCTGACGGCTCTGGCATTGTTCATTGTCTTCTTCCTCATCATCATTTTTGCCTTCATGTATTGCTCCTTCGCCGTTGCCTATTGGCTGGCGGGCTATGTGGGCGATGTGGCTGCTTTCTTCATCGTGGCTTTCTTTCACCTCATCATCCTCGTCCTGTTCATTGCCTATAGCAAGGCCCTCATCCAGCGTCCGATAATACGTTTTCTCACCAACCTGTTCATGAGCTAACCCCACTATGCTACACGGTCATAAAACAGAAAAGAACTTCCAGACACTTGATGACATCATCAAGCGCAAAGAAGAGTTAGCCGCTGGCATTCAGAAGGAAAGCGACCAGATCAGTACGCTTTGGCATACGCTTTTCATTCCACCCAAGAATGCGACCAAGGGCGAGATGGTTGCCAACATCGTTTCCAAGAGCGTCACCGCTATCGACGCATTCCTGCTTGTCCGTAAGCTCATGAAAACCTACGGACACATTTTCCGCAAACGTCGCTGAAAAGAATTGCTATACCATATTTTGAGGCTGTCCGTTCAGGAATGAGCGGACATTATTTGTTGCCACCTCAATGAGTCGCTCGCGGGCTTCAATGGACGCCCAGGCAATATGTGGCGTCATATAGGCGTTGGGCTGTTTCAGCAACGGATTGTCGGCCTTGGGCGGTTCCTCGGTGAGCACATCGGCACAGAAAGCCGCAAGGCGTCCTTCGGCCAGCGCGTCGGCAATGGCCTGGTCGTCCACCAACGGGCCTCGTCCGGTATTGATGAGGATGGCCGTTGGTTTCATCTGTTGCAATGTCTCTCGGTTTATCAGGTGCCGCGTGCTGTCTGTCAACGGACAATGCAACGACAGCACGTCCGATGTCGAGAGCAGTTCTTCCATTGTCGCCTTTTGGATAAAGGCAGGCAAAGCGTCTGCCGGCTTACTGGTCAGCGCCTTCACTTTCATGCCGAAAGCATTGGCGATGATTGCCACTCGCATACCGATATTCCCCAGTCCAACGATGCCAAACGTCTTGCCCGCCAGTTCGTGGTGCGGAAAATCCCAGTAGCAGAAATCAGGATTCTTCGTCCAACGGTCGTTGCGATTCTCCTGAGCATAGTGCTCCGTACGGTTCGTCACCGTCAGCAGGTGGGCAAACACCATCTGCGCCACACTCTCCGTACTGTAGGCTGGCACATTGGTCACCACGATGCCTCGCGCGTGGGCAGCCTTGATATCTACCACATTATATCCCGTTGCCAGCACACCGATATATTTCAGTCGAGGCAACTGACTGATTACTTCGCGACTGATGATGACCTTGTTGGTCAACACGATTTCCGCATCGGCAGCTCTCGCCACCGTCTCTTCGGCCTTGGTACGGTCGTACACCGTCAGTTCGCCCAATGCCTCCAGCTCCTTCCACGACATATCGCCAGGATTAGCCGTATAGCCGTCAAGTATGACAATCTTCATTGTATTATATACCTTATTTATTTTTATCAATACGATTCTGATAGAACTGTCGCAGGTCAGCCCACTTGTAGTAAGGTGCTTTGTCAGTGGCAATGGGCAGACGGGCTTCGGTACCATTGAGGAGCAGCTTCACGAGGATGTCGTCAGTAGCCTTCTTGCCGCGATAGAACACCAGCTGGATGTTCGACGCCTTACAGGTCTCCCAGTTCTGATAGCAGTTCTTCACCTCAAAGGGGTCTTCAGGGTCAAGGTCGGCACCGTTGATGCCCATCAGCACCGTCAGCGGACCCAGACAGGTATCGTGTCCGAAGCGGAGGTCGGAGATATGGTCACTGCGTCCCTCGATGGCAGCATCAGCCTTCGCAATGATATCCTCCAGAATGGGAATCATCTCGTATTGCGGTTCAAACACCCACGAATAGGAGCCGAGGTTCGACTGTTCCCACTGTGCCACCATCTCGTCGTCGGTAATCAGGTTACCCATCATACCCTCATGGCCGATGTTAGGCAACGAGGTATAGAGGTTGATGAGATTGCTGCCGATGTGGTGCAGGTTATGCAGGCTGTCGGTATTTGTGAATACACGCTTGACGACCTTGTCGCGCAACGACTCGTCGAAAGTGAACTTGTCGCGGTTCTTCTCCCAGCGGGCCTTCACCTTCGTGAACTTGCGCTTCAGCGGATTCTGATTGTCCGTTGGCACTACCCCATTGAGGGTCTTGCGGGCTGACTGTTCGCGAATCTCAATCTTCGGATTGCATTGCGTCAGTTCCTGACAGAACGACGCCATACTGAGCACGCAACGACCTGTGAGTGAGGAGATTGCAAGCACGTTGCCGCCATTCTTGAACACCTCTGGGAAGTTGTTGTACATCGTTCTGGCTATGCCCTGATGCTGTTCCCAGCCCAGGTCGCTCAACTCACTGACGCCAGCCGTCAACTCGTCCTTGGCAGCCATGAATTTCTCGTAGAAAGCCTCGCCCTCGGGCGTCAATATCTGCTTCTCGTGAGCCATTGTCAACAACTTGGAAAGCTCTTGGTAGAGCATTGCATTCCAGTAGTAGCGCGAACCGTGACGACCGTAATGGCTGATGTAGAACGGGCTGTAGCCCTTCGGTGCCTTGGTTTGTTGCTGGTTGGTAAACGTGTACGGATAATCCATACCATACGCACGTCTGGGGTCTGCCTTGAGCTGGTCAAGGGCAGAACTGCCCTGTGCCCACGCCACGACGGCCATGAGCACACTCATCAGGAGTAGAATAGTCTTTTTCATATTGTCAGTTTAGTTATAAAGCATCTTTTGAACTCACTCTCGAAATTGGGCGTCAGTATTCCCTGCCCCATTGCCTCGCGAATCTCCTGCATCGTCCAGAAACGCCCTCCGTCCAATTCCTCTGCCGAAGGACATATCTCACCGTCATAAGTGGTACGATGCACATACACCAGTTCGCGTTCGCGCTTGCTTTCAAACACGTATTTGTCAACGAATTCGGGCTTGAAGTCTGTGATACCCAGCTCCTCGCGCACTTCACGGCAGAGAGCCACTTCCGGCGTCTCGCCATAATCTATGTGACCGCCAACGGCTGTGTCCCATTTCCCTGGCTGAATATCCTTCCATTCCGGACGTCGTTGTAGATACACCTCGCCTTTGGAGTTAAACACATGCAGATGCACCACAGGGTGTAGCAGCTTCGAGCCGCTATGACACTCGCCCCGCGTGGCAGAGCCTGTCACCTGCCCTGCTTCGTCCACTATCGGAAATATCTCTTGCTGGTTGTCCATGCTCATTCGTTATTTTTCTTCCTCTACGTGCTTGATGAGTTCCACGTTGAGCTGTTCGATGAACGTCAGACGGATGCCGTCGTTCGAGGCGGCAGGCTTGTACCACGGTTCGTTGGCGAAATACTCTTGCAAATCCTTCGACTGGAAGCGGTAGCCGTGACGGGCAAGGATAGCATTACGCATGATGCGCAGTGTGGGCTTGTCGAAACGACGGAACTGACAATCGTTGAGCAGCATGTTGCTGGCAAAGAAGAAACGTCCGACATCCGGGTTCGACTCAGCGAAAACGTACTCAACGCCGGTACGTTGCCATTCCCAGGGTGTGCTACCCGTCTCGGTGTTGACGGAGTAGAGATTGAATCCCTTCAGCGTCGGCACCACCTCCCATGTTCCCTCCAACTCGTTGGCCGCACCTTCCACGGGCTTGATGGTGATGAATCCCGTGATACGTCCGTTGAAGGTGATGATGTCGTAAGGATAGATAATGCCGCCTAAGCTAAGGCTCTCCCACGTCCAGTTGAGACATTGCTCAACCTCATTTTCCGCCTCAGAAACATATTCTCCAATCATCTGGTTCTTCCAGTGCGCCTTATTCAGCTTCTCCGCGTCCCACTCTGACTCGCCCGACATCACCGACACCAGACCGCCCTTGTTGTCATAAAAACAAATGACATCCCAACCGTCTGCCTTCTTATGGCGAGCGGTAGTGCCGACGCCAAATTTGTTCACATAGTCATGCGTGCCGTTGGCCGTGAGGTACACATGGTGATCCGGCGCCACATCCTTGACATAGCGAAGAACGAACTCGTGTTCCTCACCCTCGTCCATAGCTCCCATCAACACGTTGTTGTTCTCGATGCTCGTGGCCGTAAAGGTGATTTCCCCGTCATACCAGTGAGCACCATTATTAATCCGAGCCTGCTCGGCATTCACCGTCATCGCAAACCACCCGACAACCAATGACAAAATCAGTTTCTTATTCATAGTGCTGCAAAATTACGAAAAAAAAGAATTACAGATGAGTGGCTCAAACAGTTTTAACATATTTTCGCAATGGCGTTTAACCCTCTTTATCATTGCTTTTCCTTCTCGAAGGTGATGTCTTTGTAGAGTTCGGGGGAGCCGTTTTCGCTTTCTGGGAGGAAGTGGAGGCGGACGCCACGGATGTGCTTCTTGGCGCGGAAGGCCTTGGGGTCGTCCACCTTGTCGCTCTCGATTTCCAGTTTCAGCATCCCCCACTCTTTCAGCCGTACTTTATCTCCGTTCTGCAGGTGGCGACGGACGACTTCCGCAACAGTCATCATCAGTCCTTCGAGGGCTCCTCCGCTGATGCTCATGTGACGCGCAGCCTCTTCGTAAATCTGACGGCTCTCGATGGTCTGGTTATGAACGGCCACCGCCTTATATTTGCCGAAAGTGCTGAGCGTCGGCTTGGTTTCTTTCTTGATTTTGTATCTCATCTTTGTTCGTTTTTTGGGATGTCATTTACTTGATGATTACTTTTCGCAAAGCCAGTATTCGGATGCACCGTTGACAACATGATGCTTGAATCCGAACTTGAAGTTGTTCATGGCCTTACCCAATACGGCTGGCGTTGTTCGCTTGGCGTCGAAATAGGCATAGCGCCCAGCAAGGAAGGACAGAATTTCCGACGTTCCCCACCAGCGTCCCTCGTCGTCCTTGGGTTTGCGAAACGTCTCGTTAATCATCTCCACCAGATCGACCGTTCGCTGATAGGGCACATTTTCCTCAATCAGCGTCTGTATCTCGTCGTCGTCCAGCCAGAATCGTTCACCGCTATTGAACAGATGCAGGGCCTGGGCATAGAGCTGGCGATGTTCGAGATTATCCGTAAAGTCGATGTTCTTGCCTGCAGGAATGCCCACGCAGACGAAACGTCGCGAACCCGTGGGATCCACCAGTGGCTGTTGCTGATTGGTGGTGCCGACGAACGAGGTATAACGACGATACTGCTTGATGGTTTTGCCGTAGGGCGGACGGAACTTGACGTCGGCAGACGACAACAGATATTTCAGCACAATCTGCTGCGAGTTGGTGGTCTTGTCGAACTCGTCGATGTTGATGAGCGCAAACGACGTCAGCGCAATGTTCAGGTCGAACTCGTTCTTGAAGTTCAGCTTGTCGTTGTAGTAGTCGCGCAGTTCTGGGGGTAGCAGGATCTTGCAGAAACGCGTCTTTCCGCAACCCTGCCGACCAATCAGCAACGGTGTCAACGCATTGCCTGTCAGCTGCTTGTCGCTCTCGCGCCACTGCGCCACCATACCCACCAGCCAATATCGTAGGTACTTCTCCCAATGCGGCTGGTTGGTCGGCACTCGTTTTGCAAGTGCCGCTATACGGTCCTCTCCGTCCCATTTCGGCAGAGCGTCCAGCCAGGTGTTCACTGGGTCATATTGCTCAATACGCGTAGAATCGATAAAGCGGTTCACGTCCTGGTCCCACGACTTCAGTCCCAACTCGCGAGCCTCGATGGTCATATCGTTGCGCACCTCAACGGTCAGCGGCTTAAACGTCTGATCCTCAGAGTATTTCATGCGATATTCGGCCACGCCAGTCATCAGGTTTTTGCGCATGTCGTAATTCGAGGTGAGAAACATTTCCGTCCTCATCGTCTGCAACGTCTCTTGCGGCACGCTCTTCAGCGGCTTCACTTTGTGCGTCTTCTGGTATTCCTCCAGCAGGGGTATCTCGTAGGTCGTCGAAAACACGCTCTTCACCAATTCAGGGTCGTTATGGAACAGCGGGTGCTCCAGCGTCATACCCTGAGCGTGAGCCAGCGGAATGCCCTGTTCCAGCGACTTGCGGGCTATCTGCTGCAACAGCTGCATCTGACGGTCCTCATCGGGCAAATCAAAGTAGCCACCCAACACCTCGCGCAGGATGAACACCCAGTTGAAGTGATAGGTGCGCTTGACGGTTCGTCCTGGCATCAAGTGGTCGCTCTCCCACGAGATGGGTGTCGGCTCCGGCTGGTCGTGCTTCAGCGCGTCGGCCTTGAAGGGGCGCGCATCAGGATTGAAGTACATCTCAGGATCGGCACTGATATAGACCGTCCGCTCCAACTTGGGATCCAGATACTCGATGTCAAGCCCGAACTGGTTCTGATACGCCCTTCGCGCCGTGTTATATATATTAAGGTGGAACTGACGAATCTCATCCTCCGTCGTAGGCAGCCTGTCGTCTTCCATCTTACCTCTTCCATCAGCCATCTTACCTCTTCCATCTTCCTTCCCAAATAGCTCTCCTCTGCACACGATTTTTACCGACTTTCCAGATGCTCCGAGATAGGCCATCAGCGTCTCGTCCATTCGCGATGCCAGATTCCTCACCTTCACAGCGTCCTCGTAGGTTTTCAGACCATTGACCTCGATGACAACCAGTGCATTATACTTCAGAAATCGGATGCCACCCGCGTACTTGTCGCACTCGGCAGAGAAAACGATTCTGGGCAGACCAAACACATGTTCTCCGTCGTACACAATCTGTCCGTCGTCCAAACGTACCGGCTTGAAAAACTGATATTTCAGTCGCAGGTCATAGACGGCCTTAGCATTGGGATTCTTCTTGATGGTTTCAGCCAGCGCAGACAGCTCCACACGGTGCAGCACCTGCTTCTTCCGAGAAAACTTGATAAGCGTTACTTTCATAGCCATTATTTTATGTTATTATTATACGTTATTGATCATTATCCGTTGTTATTTCCGTTATGGTTCTATACGAATTGCAAAGATACAAAATTTTCTGCTCCTTTGCAAATATTTTGGCAACAAAATCAAAAGAATTTTGCAGAATAAAATCATTTTTCCAATTTGCCCCTACCAAAATTGAGCTAACGTATTGTAATTCTATGGCTTACAGCATTTTCTCCACCTACTTTGCTCCTACTTTCCCACTACTTTGCCACTACTTTGCTACTACCTAGCTCATCTGATACTCTTGGCTTTCAAGTTTTTATATACGCATTCCTTCTGAAATTCTCTAGAGAATTCAAACGTTTCCTCACCACTTAGCAATCGTTAGTGCGTACTTAAGCCTTCAATTCTCTAGAGAATTCAAGAGTTATTCATGCTTTGTCATTTTGTTTTCCAGTAATATCATTTGCGTTTGGTAGGGGCAAGGTAGGAGGAAAGTAGGAGCAAAGTAGGAGCAAAGTAGGGGCAAAATATCTTATAACATACTTACAATCAATAAAATAACACATATTTGGTAGGAGCAAAAATAAAATATTAGATTTTAAGCCATAAATTTAATACGAAAAACATTAATTTCCGTTTCATCGCTCATGTAATGCGTTTCGCTTGCAAAGTTACACATTATATTTCACATCAGCCAGTCCATGTTACACTTCTATTGCCTTCCTGTCGAACACTGTCACTCACCAGTCCCCTTGGCATGTTTTTGCTTCGGATTCCAGTCATGCACTAACTGGAAGAGCCGTTCCATTTCCTCTTCTATTGTTGTTGGGTAGCGCAGGGTGAGGATATAGATTCTTTTCTCCTCCACCACATATTGTTCATAAAATCGGTAGTCACCCTCCGCTGTTTCGCCCTTCAGATAGAAATATCCCTCGTGCATATCTCTCATCATGATAGAATCCCCATTCTCCTCACTTTTTGCCATCGCTATCAGCTCTGCTGCCGTCTCAGTATCCCATTTTCCGCTATTCTTCAGTGAAAAGGCTATCATCTCCATCCCTTTGCCAATGGTATCCACCAAAAGCAATCTGCTACGGATATTGTCGCTGCTGTCAGGTACAAAGATATCAGGGCACTCCACTCTAAACAATCCATTCCCAACATCTATTGTGTTGGTTCGTTCCCATCCGATGACCTGGTTTTCTTTCTCATGCCACGTCCAATCGTTGATGTGGTATCCCTCGTCATACGTGCAGTAATACACCACTCCTGCCACCAATGCTACCGCTATCACTATCAATATTTTCTTCATGTATTTACTTTTAAGTTCTGCCGCAAAGTTACGTTATATAGCCAATGATTTCATTTCTCCATTATTTCTTACTTTGATTTTGCAAAGATACGATTTTATTTCAAATTTGTTGCTCACATTCCTGCATTCTGCATTTTTCAATCTCTAAATCCAACGTCCTTGCCACTCTGAAAAAACTGTTTAGAATCTGCTTCAGGTATTTTTCCACATCTGGAATCTGGGGAATCAAGATGATATTCCTTTTGATGTGCAATGCCACGTCATCAGAATCCGTGATGGTATAGATGACTGAAAGCCAATCGTGCAGGTTAACCTCATTCACAACTTGACGGACTCTTGCGAACTCGTCAATGTCGAACTTTGAGAAACTGTGGCACCAGGGCCAAATCAGATTCACGAACAAACATTCATCGGCCACCTCCATTAGGAATATCACACCTTGATACTCAAACTGAATACGCCCATCTTCTGACTCTTCCGGACTGCTTCCGATTTTCTCAATAGTTCTTAA
The DNA here is from genome assembly GCA_900318555.1 of uncultured Prevotellaceae bacterium. GTDB lineage: Bacteria > Bacteroidota > Bacteroidia > Bacteroidales > Bacteroidaceae > Prevotella. The sequence goes on from ONKX01000023.1 coordinate 53,694, forward strand.
AGCTAACTGCCTTGTACTAATCGTCTCTTCCATATAGGTTACGTCCTCATTCTGAATAGTATCTTTGTCTTCAAGTTTCTTTGCTAATTCATGAAGACTTTTGCTGCTCTTAAACAGAATAATAGTTGAAATATACCAAATAATATTAACGACCGATGTTGTAATAAGAATCATCCATATTCCCATGACGGCATTGTTTCCTAGTGATATTAGATATGCAGTAAACGAATTCATGAGGATAGTTAGTAGCGTCCAAAGAATCATCTCCATAATTGTCTTCCACTCACTATCCTCTACAGTACATACCAATTCCAAAACTGAAAGCGCACCAAAAGTGGCTGCAATCAGTGTCGCAGGTGTTAGCATCAGACAAATACCCATAAATGAACTTATAGTCTCTGTGTATTTTGCTTCTGTAGGATATAGTGCCATATTCCACAGCCCGTTATAACAGAGAAGCAGATAGCAGAATAATGCTACACATAAAATGATACGACCATATTCCTTTGGAGGAAAAATACTTTTGTAATCTTTCATAATCGATTCCTTTGTTTACCTTCTAATATATTCTTTTAAAATCATCCCCTAACTGATTCCAGTAGATATGCGTAAAGCAATGTCCATTTACCTTTTGGATTCTACTGACTTTAAACGTCCGTTCTTCATTTATGTCGAGTCGCAATGCCTGAATATACATCCCTCCGTAATAGCTGGAATAACGTATGTCTGCTATTCTGCAAGTAAACACATTTCCAGCCCTTGTGCAATACTCAATCTCTATCTCTTGATTCGTTTGCACAGCCCTGTCAATCACCTCCTCTATCGCCATCCATCTTTGCTAAATTAAACGGGTCATATTCTTCAGTCGTGAAAAGAACCCCATCATTAATTTTTGACCCAATGATTTCCCCGCCCTCTGTTGGTGGACGTAAGGATGGGTCATCACAATTATCAAAGCGAGTATACTCACCCTTAAACTCCATCATGATGATGCCCGTAGCACCTTTACGATGCTTTGATATAATGACCTCGGCTTTATGATGATAGTCAATCAAACCATCAGAACTCATCATAATACCGTAATACTCTGGACGATGCAGGAATATAACCATATCTGCATCCTGCTCAATGGCTCCTGATTCTCTAAGGTCAGACAGGTGTGGACGTTTACCTTCTGCTCCTTCGCGTGATTCCACACCACGGTTCAACTGACTCAATGCAAGCACAGGTATGTTCAACTCCTTCGCTAAGCCTTTCAGCGAACGCGATATCAACGACACCTCTTCCTGCCGACTATAATATCTCATACCGCTGGCCGTCATCAGTTGCAGATAGTCAATCATAATCAGCCTGACACCATGTTCCTTCACCAATCTACGAGCTTTTGACCTCAAGTCCATGATAGAGAGCCCTTCCGAATCATCTATGTACAATGGAGCCTCCTTTAATAGTTCTATATTATTATCCAACTTTATCCAATCTTGGGTCTCCAAACGTCCATTTACCAGTTTCGTACCTTCTATCTTACATGCATTCGACATCAATCGGTTGGTCAACTGCACATCCGACATCTCCAGCGAAAAGAATGCCATTGGAATTTTTTGGTCGGCAGCAATGTTCTTCGCAAGCGAGAGCGCAAAAGCCGTCTTTCCCATTGCTGGGCGTCCGGCAATAATCACCAAGTCAGAGTTTTGCCAACCGCATGTTTTCTCGTCAAGTAGTGTAAAGCCTGTTGATATACCTGTAGTAGCCCCCGTGTTTTCATGGGCTATTTTCACCAACTCCACAGCTTTATCTACTATTGGTGACAGCACAGAGTAATCCTTCTTCATGTTCTTCTGCGACAGTTCGAAGAGCGTACTTTCCGCTTCGTCCACAACATCTTTAATGTCATTTGTCTCGTCAAAGACTTTCTTCCCCACATCGCTGACGTAGCGTATCATTTGTCTGGCCAGATACTTTTCTGCCACGATATTCGTATGATACTCGATATTGGCAGATGTCGCCACCATCGAACTTAGATCTGCAATATATCCTGGACCACCCACATCTTCGAGCTTGCCCATCTTTCCCAGTTTGTCCGTCACGGTTAGGACATCTATCGGATAATCCTCCATGCTAAGACTGCGGATGGCATCATACACCATTTGGTTTCGTGGCTCATAGAAACTTTCAGGCACCAACTTGTCGCACACTTCCATATAGGCATTTTTGTCTATCATCAATGCGCCCAACACAGCCTTCTCTACCTCAGGAGCCTGTGGTTGTACATGAGCAAACTCCATAGGTGTTTGTCTCATTGGTCTTTTGCGTTCATTACTGTTCATCTTTCATCTGCGCTTTTATCCATTTCTGATCGCTCTTGTTCGATTCCATAAAGGCATTGGCAATATCTGCCTTGTCTTTTCCCGCCTTATACCTTTCTTGCATTTCCGACCTAATTAGCGACACGTTGCCACTCTTCTTGTCTCTGAATTCCTCTATCAATTCTTCCGTCGACAAGTTCTTAATCCTTTCCTCGCGTTTCCCTAACTGCTCAGCAAACAACCTTCTGAATATTTCATCCTTCAGTATCTTGGCGTCCTTCATCCACCTGCTGCTATATAGCGCAAACAACTGTTCACGCGATAATCCTTCCAGCATATCTACACACTTTCTCAGTTCCGCATCATCCCATCCAGAATAATGCGCCTTCCTTGCCTGTTGCAAAATGTACTCGAAATCTGTCATATTCCATTTTACCTTTTTTCTTCATGATAATATTTTTTGTGAGATGTATAAAACAAAGATGACAACATCAATAAACATCACAGAGAGCAAACAGTTAATTCTCTGTTTCTTCTCCAACTCTTCTCTTGTCTTGTTTTCTAATACTGATTCCTTCATAATTGTAAATTTTTAAATTAACCAAACAAAATAATACTGAAATACATCTGCAAATTTAGCAAATAAGAGATACGGACAAGCACTAATTCCGAAAACAAGCCTTGCGAAAAGCCTATCACAAGGCTTGTGGATTTGGTATTTATTCCCATATCACAAGGTCTCGAGACAAAGAGATGCTTTTTACTCCACCTCGCGAACCTTTTATATAATAGTGCTCAGCCGTCCTGGCATCCATCACATTCAGAAATGCCTTCCTAATCCTAGCGCACTTCTCGTTGATGGAGTTAAGCAAGGGGTTTGTCACATCCTCAATACTTTGCAGTGCTCGCTCACTTAACCCCCATGGCCTTACCTCAGAGTATATCTTGGTCAGTTCTCTTCTGTAGTCTGGAAGATCCTTAAACACGATACCTTCAGGATGCGAAAGAAACAACAAATAGACTGCCTTGACGAGTGGCTCCATGTGAACTTCGACACGGTTATCTCCAAGGAAGATTCTGTAATTCTTGCTAATAGTAAGTTTGAGCAGAGGCTCTTCAGTATGTAAAAGAGAAGTAATTTCCTTCTCGCTCATACCATACTCCTTCAGTTTCTGAATTTTCTCTTTTACCTCTTTCACAAGAATGTTGTAGAGTTTCTGCTTTTCGTCGTTGTTGATGTCTGTGTTTGTCATAGTAGCTAGGTTTTATGGTTGTTGTTCTGGTTAATGTGGTTCTCATTGTTGGTACTTGGCTCATTCGAATACCTGCCTTCTAATGAGTCGAAGCAGGTATTCAACTGCCTTTGGAGCCTTTTCTCGTGCTGTCGCCAACTTCTGAGCGAACTCCTCATTAGCGATGTCCGAGTTGAAGTCATCCACCAGTTCACGAGGGTCATCTGATGTCTTTACCAGCGACAATCCCTTTCGCTTCATTAGGAGGCGGAGCGATAGAATTCCCTTGTCATACTTGGGTCTTGCTTTGATCAGTTCCTGCATCAGGTTCAGGCCAGGATCGCCAATATGCATCTCGTTGAGCACGGCTATCATGTAAAGGACCTTCGCATCAGGTGTTGACATATCGAACACGTCGCCCATCAACACGTTCACGGCATCTGCCTCTTGATAGCGTTCGAGTTTTGCAAGACAGCGTGACTTCACATATAGTGCCTCCTGACACTGATGCTGCGCCAGCACACTATCAGCATACGCTAATGCCTGCTCATACTCACCGGCATAGAGGCTCAGCAATGCAACTAGGAACTTTGGTGCCCAGTGATCAGCAGCCATCAACTCTGTCGGCACTTCGTCTATGCTTCCGAAGAGTTCTTCGTCGCAGATAACGGTGTCGAGGAATCGCTTTGCCTGCTGCATAGCCTCCTTGATGTCACCTGCCACAGCTTTCTTCTGCACCAGCATCAGATACTGCTTGGCTGCTTCATCATAGTCGTTGTGAGCCAGCAACTGATAAACGGCCTTACCACTCTCAATCTCGCTATTGATGACTTTCTCATCGTTATAGCTGCTGGCGTATGACAATACCTCACGACTCGTATGGGCATACTGAGGAATGATGCAACGAGAAAGGAACAGTCCACCCAACGAACGCACACGGCTCAGAGCCACATAGAGTTGTCCAGCAGCGAACATGCCTCTACTCAGGTCAAGATACAACTTGTCGAAGGTCATACCTTGACTCTTGTGTACTGTGATGGCCCAAGCCAAACGAAGCGGATACTGGGTGAAGGTACCCATCAGTTCCTTCTTCATCTTACGAGCCTCTTTGTCGTACTCGTAACTATATGATTCCCACGAGCAATTGGGTACAACATAGGTGTCGCCACTATCCGTTGTTACCTTTATCTCATCCTTTGAGAGTTTGCTCACGGTTCCGATGGTACCATTGACCCAACGTTTCTTGGGGTCGTTACGAGTGAGCATCACCTGAGCACCCACCTTCAGTTTCAGTGTCATATCCACAGGGAATCGCTTTTCCTCGAACTTACCAGTGACAGTACCTTCGTAGGTGAACTCCTCAGCCTCGATCTTAGCGAGTTTCTTCTGATTGATGTCATCAGCAGTCCTATTGAGAGATGCCAGTGTAATCACTGTACCATCCTCCTTCGTAGGCTGACACACACGCTCATTCAGTCGCATCAGAATCTCTGGAGTTGTCTTGTTAAGACGGATGCTCTCTAGAATTTTGAGGAAAGCCTCATCTTCCTGACGATACACCTTCTGGAACTCAATCTTCACCATTCGCATGCGCTTGATGACGTCTGCCTTGTAGAAGAAGCAATCGTCCGCATGATAGAGATCGTGCATCAAATCACTTTCTACACCCTTCTTTAGCACTGGTGGCAACTGGAACATGTCACCTACGAAGATGACCTGCTTACCTCCAAAGGGAAGTGATGAGCGCAGTGTCTTTCGCATCGTGTAGTCGATGGCATCAATGATGTCGCAACGAACCATCGAGACCTCATCTATAATAATGGTGTCTGTATGAATCAGCGTCAGGATTCTTGCCTCGTTCATCTTGCCCATCGTACCTGGCGTGCAGACATCCATCGGCAGTCCAAAGAATGAGTGAATGGTATCACCACCTGCCAGAATTGCTGCCACGCCGGTAGGAGCCAGTGTGATAAACTGCTTATCCACCATCTTCTGCACATTGCGCAAGAAGGTTGTCTTACCTGTTCCTGCACGTCCTGTGAGGAAGAAACTACTGTTCGTGTTAGCAATCAGGTCGTATGCCTGCAACTGCTGCTTGTTCTCTTGGTCGATCATGTTCTCCATAGTTATCGCTGTTCTAGTTTTGGAAGAATCTGGGTTAAACGTGTGTTGAAGTCTGGATCAAGGAAGCTCTTGTAGCATCCGTTGATCAGTTCAGAGGCCTGCGCTGCAATCTGCTCTACTGGATTGCAGATCCGCTGAGTTTTCATGACGCCTGTCAGATAGTCCTTTACCATCTGCTCCGATTCCTGACGGATAAATTCCTCGTTGCGGAACACCTTGTCGTAGTCACGCTTCTGGATGAGTTCCATCTTCTGGCCATTGAAAGCGTAGAGTTCTATGCTGTCAATGTACGTCCAGCTGTGATACAGTCCCACCTTTTCCAAGATGACAATGCGGTCGCAGAAGCGGATGCCGCGATAGTAGCGGTGACCGTTACCACTTTCATACTCGTCGCAGATGAACATCTTCTGGCTGTCATCCCAGACGGGAATATGAACTCGCGGATTGCCAAAAGATGGCAGAATGCTGTCAAACAGGTTCTTGTTGATTGCCTTTGTTAGTGTAGCCATGTCTTTTCGGTTTAATGGTTAAACATTCAGTTATCTTCTTCACAGGCAGTAGCCCTTAGGCTAACTGCTTGCGTTGAGTCTCCTCTATCATATTTCGAGCATATAAATATATCTCCTGCTCGCTGACGTATGATCCTTGTATCTTCAGCTGCCCTTCCAAGAAGTTCTTCAGCATTAAGATACTCTGCTCTTTGGCGAACTGCTCAGAGAATACTTTCCAGTCATCACCATTCCAGCATTTCTGGGCAATGAAGTTCGACTTTTGTCCATCGAAGCAGAATAGTTTGATGCCATTCAGGAAGGTGTACTTATACCCTAGACTAAGATCGTAATATACGACCAGATGGTCTGAGAAACGAATAGCTTTAAAGTACGTGTTACCACTAGCACAAGTATACCCAGGAGTAACAAACATGTTCCTTGATGGACTATAGGTTAATGACTCGCCCGAGAGGGCCGGAAGGCTTTTTGCCACGATTGTCTGAAGTGCAGTATTGTTCATAGCTTTCAGTTTTTATGGTTAGACATTAAGGTTTAGAATCACGATGCAAAATTACAAACTTTCTGGTAATCGTCCAAGGCTTTTTCCCAATTTAATTGTTCCATGTCTTCAGGAACAAATACCTTACTCAATCTGTGATTTGCCTGAGCCTGACGCTTTTCGAGTATTCTTCGAATGATGCGATCTTGTACGCTGGCAGACTTTACCTGACTCTTCATACTCAGGTTGATGAACTTGCTTTCATTCACGACTGCATTTGTCATGTTTGTTTTATTAATGTAGGTTGTCTGATAATATTTCATGGTTTTGTTGTTTTTAGGTTCCCGCTACTCAGTATCTGTAGCACCAATTTCTAGGCGGTATCGAAGATTGACGTTGCAAAGATATGCTTTTTTAGTAATCCAATAAGGATATTTTTTTTAATGGGTCCTTCTCTGGTGGAAATTTCCACCAGAGAAGGTCTCATCCCCTTCCTAAAGAATCGTATCCGGATTCAGCCACGTGTCATCAGGCTTAGCGATGAGGCGAGCATTCTGATAGACAGCATCCAACGGTAGGATTGTCTCAGGGGTGTAATACTCATTTTCCTTATCTGGAGTGAGTATAAGTGCAAAGTCCGGTTTACTGCTATAGGTGCCTTTCAGGTAGATGGGCATCAACAGTTGGATCTTACCCGTCTGAGGACGGTACATGGGGACAATGAACTTGTAGTTGCGCTGAGCTATGGCGACAGCAAAAGTGATAGCATCATCCAATTTACGCCCAAGTTCATCCGAAGATGCGGATTGCATATCCACAGGGAAACGTTGCCGACGTTCCTCAATAATATGGGTGAACTTGTCGAAATCCTTGTCTATTGCCCATGTAGGTTGATAGATTACCTCTTCTACTTTCTCGAAGAAACAAGGCTGTTCTGGCTTTGCATCACGAGCGAAACCAAGTTTGCGCAACTCCAGTTCCTTTTTCACACGACGAGGATTCATCAGTAACTCACTACCATCTTTCTGTTTGTGGATTTCCACTACGATAAGTATTTCGTGGAAAAACTTATCCAACAGGTTGGTGTTGAAAAGGAGGTGCTTCCCATCCTGACTATATACGAGTTTGTTCTTCGCACCTTTCTCTGCCTCCTTTTTGAGAACCTCGAAGGTATTTTCAATGTACGATTTCAGGATAGGGTGGTTGACCGTAGATGGTTTGTTCTTGAATGACCACGTCTCAGGAATAGTGCTGGCGGCAATGTCCTCAAGGAATGCAAGTCCGTCTTCTTCACTTTTGAAGTAGAGATCTCCCCAATGAAACATTCTATCTGCACGAATTTTAACCTCAAGCGCCGCCTTTGTCCCCCAATTAACGCCTCTGAAGGTTGCGTCTTTGCCCTTGCGCTCGAACCAACCGATGATGGGATCTCCCGTTTGATTCGTCAAGCCAGTGTCAAAGTACAAATAGGTGGCATCTTTCTTTCTGACAGCCTCGCCCGAACGAGTCTTATCGTAACCATATCTGTTTAGGTAAACGATGCTTGCACCATCAACGATAGTATTGAGTTCTGCTGTACTCACTTGCTTTTCGTCGGCAAGCATCTTGTTGAGTTCAGCCTTGCAAGTACATAGGTTAGTCACATAGCCAAGTTTCAAAAGGCCTGCCTTTGGGCTTGACTGATTATTCACTCGGGTCTGTGCCCCTTCGTTTTTGTTGGTCATCTGATTATTCATGTTTTTCTCAGATTAAGGTTCCCGTCAAACAGCTTTTGCAGCATCAACCTCGAGACGTATCGATGATTGACGCTGCAAAGATAAGATGTTTTTAGCAATAAAAAAAGTAAAATTTCAATTTTAATTGTTCCATACCCCAGGGAACAATTCTATGACTCCACAAATAAGCTCATTAATGGCCATTTTTATAAAAATCAGCCATTTTCTCAATCCTTTCCCTAAAGATGTCGCGGACTTCTATCGGAGCTACGATTTCCAGTCCATCACCCATTTGTAATATGCGCCCAATAAACTCGTTGTTAACCTCTACATCAATACTAAACTCTCCATAGACTCCATCGCCATGTTCTTCAAATGGGAGAACGGTTTCCTGGCTTTTATGGAGTTCCTTCGTTTCCATTAGTTTAAATATATAAAATGAATGCGCGCGCACACGTATCTCTCCAAAATAATTGCCTTCCCGATGACTTACACCTACGATTTTCTCGAAAAATGCTTCATAGAACCTATCTGGTGCGCAGATAAACTCTTTATCATATACCTCTCTTGGCTTACTGACGATTCTATCTAAAGCCAGATCAACCCCTTCTTTGGGTTCTGGTTCCTCTACATACCCGAACAAATGCCAACGTCCATTATACTCTTTCAAGTAATGAGGGTGGAAAATGAGAGTTACCTTTTCTTCATCATAAGGCTTGTAGTCAATAGAAAGGACTTGGCGATTTTTGATGTACTCATATAGCATAGGAAGGTATTCAATATTGGTCTGATGTCTATCAACACTAGAATTAATCACTTGCTTCCCCCTTTTCTTCTTCGTTTTAATAGAAATCAAATCCTGACAATCCGCAAGATAATACTCCAACCACGTTTCTGGCAAGAAACCTGCAGAGTCCTGACAAAACTCCCAATACTTTTTTAAATCTTTGATGACTCTTGCATTAATCATTGCAGCAAGTGGGTTGTTATTCTCACCTACATAGCGGAATTTCCTGTTCTTAACACTGCCTTGTACCTCAATACTGCCTTCACCCACCTCATTAATAATCGCATTGAAGACATCACGGAAAGCTTTCCTTAGTTCACCATAATCTTCACAATAAGATACGAGATTAGGTAACATATCTGCAGATATTAACATGCGATCTGCCATAACATCCGCATAAGTAAACCACTCACGACTCATAAACCTTTTATAGGTATGTGTTGCAAACTGAGATCTAGCATTCCCGCCATCAAAAAGATAATCTTTAGCCATATTGGAAATTTTTGGTATGTTATAATCTCGCTTCTTCATTCAAAAAGAACATTAATCTCTTCATCTCCTTTTTGCATTCTAATAACAGATTATATTGCATTATGACATAATCATCATTGGATTCAGGTCTTTTACCGCCGTTGACAATTCCCAAAAAGTCCTCATCAGTCATTATAACATGTTCATCGGGTTCAAATTCTCGATGTTGAAACATGTGTCTGTTTACATTAACCATCATAGCGAATTTAGATACCTCCTCGCCAATGAACCAGGGCCTTTCCCATGGTCCAAATCCTTGGGGTAGATTTTTCCCTTTATTACTACCTTCATAATATAACCTATGTAAGGCTCCTGCAAAAGCGCCATAAAGAATTTCGTTGTTGCATACGTTTCTAAGGGCATCTATTTCCTTATAATCTTCAGTTGAAGGAACAAAGGGAGGAAACCATCTCCCGTCTGGTCGAAGTTTCTCCCCAAGATTATGTTTTGTCCATACTTTATTAATATTATCACGTAAACGAAGAATTTCATCAACTAAAACAGTTATTTCATCTGCTAGATTATTGTTACAACTATTATCAGGTAATTCTGCAGAAGAAGATAGTAAATATTCACGAAAAAAACTTATCGGTATAATGTAAGTATTGTCTTTTTCAACCACTAATCCTTTATCTTTCAAGTCTTCAACTTCATCTGGGATAACCCCTTCAATAACAATAGGACTATTTGCCAATGATTGTAGAATTTTACGCTCACCTTCTTTTAGAAATCGGTTCTCCATAATTTCTTTAAAGGGTTCACGCAAGATGGTATATGGAGGCAACTTCGTGTTATTTCTCATTTTTAGTAATTCTTTACCTATCCTTTTAGCATAAAAAGGAATTCCCCCAGAAGCATCATATACATCTTTTACCATTTTCAATAAAGATTCTCTTTTTTCGGTACTTTCAATTAACTTGCATTCTTCTTCCCAGAATAAAGAAAAGTCAATAATAGACAATGGCGCTAAAACTATTTTATCAAGACCGATGTTTAACTCATTTGAACCTGTACTTGTGGTGATATCATTCCAATTTGAAGTGCCAGCAACCCATATTTTTATGGGATTTCCAGATGAAGCCCATGTGCGAATTTTGAAGAAATCCGAGGGTTCACACAACCCATATTGTAATAGATATTCTATTTCATCTAAGAGTAATAGCAAATAACGTCCATACCTTGCCAAATACTTTGCCATAACCAACAAGGTCTCTCGTTGCCTTTCTGAAGACAAGCATTTCAATTGTTCTGATATATTTACCTTGTCTTTTGATATATGAACTATTGAGTTACGGCCAATCCTATAATCCCCTTCTTTTATCAGTCCGTCAATGCACATCTTACTAGATAAGGCGGCAGTAAGTCCACTGTATATATTGTCAGTATTTTTTTTGATTCCTTCAGCCTTGGCATCAAAAAAGATAGGATACGCTTTCGATTTTTTTCTTATAAGGTATTTCTCCATTGACTTTAAAAGACTCGTCTTTCCAAATCTTCTAGAACCAATGATGCCCGCATTATCACCTCTTTCTGCACAATCTTTTAAGGCAGCGATTTCGCTTTCTCGCCCCCAAAGACACTCTATGTCATTTATTACATCTAAATTGAATGGTTTCATATTGTTTTCTAATTAATGAGTTAAAGCGATATTTAAATCCTTGTGGTGAACATACCACCATCGTCTGAATAAATCAACATTAATCCGATATACAGGTCTTCCCTCATCAATATCATCCTTGAGTATTTTTTTCTCCACTAACTTGCTGATGGCCTCAACCATTTGTCTTTTAAAAACATCTGAAACATTATATTTATTCCATAAGCTTTGTAATTCAGGAATTCCAACGCCACGAATATTACGTTTCTGATCTTTATTAATATAAGCAAAACATGTTATTACTGCATGTTCTGATATTGCGTCTGGTGTATACTGATTGTTCTGAAAATTATTCTCATCAATACATCCTGCATATGACGGATCGGGGTTCTCTTCTCCTGTCAAAATTTTAACAACTTCTTCAACTTCATCATAACCTAACCAATGTTTTTTATGCATAGGTATAGCCGCAAACTTTCCACATGATCTACAAATCCATTGGATCCAATATGGAACGCAACCTGACAGTCTCCTAATATGTGCTTTTGCATTATCAGTAAAATTAAGTGTTGGAACCCAAGCGTCTATAAGTTCATTTGCAGCATCATTACCTATCTCGTTAACAGGAAATACAATAGTGTTTGTCAATTGACCAGTGATACCATATTGGGGATCTCTTGGTAATTCTTTAATATCATATGTACCTGCATACACAAAAGCGGCTTTTCCTTCTAATGACATGTCACGTAATATCGACAAAAAAGAGGCATTAAGTAATTCTTCATCCATCGAGTTCTTTACATATGAAAATTCATCGATTGTTATAAATGGGAAATAGTTGATTCTATTTAACACATCTATAAATTGCAAAAAATCTTTTTGGCTCAAGATTTCTGGAACACTTCCTGATTTATATGAATTGTCTAATTCTTTTTTTATTTCTTTAGAAAAGGCCTCATACATATTGATTCCAACGAGATTCTCCCAAAAATCTGCTTCTTGCCCTTTCTTGTAAGCAACAGCTTTTAAGTCCCAACTTATTGGCAACACTTTCATATGAGGTTTCTCGTCAAGCGTTTTCCCTGAGATTTTGTCTCTTAAATATTTCAAAATAGAAGATTTACCTGTTCTTGTAAGGCCATATAAAATATATGTGTTTGTCCTTTCTACTGACAAATAATGTTTTAATAGCATATCTAATAATCCTTCACGTCCTTTAAAAATATGTCTTTCTGGTATTTCTCCGACGTTCCAGGGGATATCTTTTGCATCTATAGGATCGCCAGAATCTTCTTCAAATGTTATTCCATATGTTGATACAGATAAGTCTTTTCCTTGAAATTTGGGGATTACATCAAAACTAACACTAATCACTTTCTGGCTATTCATTTTTGAAGGCAATTCCCAAATGAGATTTTTAAAATCTCCTGCAGGCAAGACTTCCTCGCACACAATTTTCTCATTATTATCTGCGGATTGAATATTTACGACAAATGATTCAGCTGATGATTCACCTATATTTGATACGATAAAATTAATATATCTTTTTCCAGGTTTTTCTTTAATAAAGTACGAATCTGCAGAAACTCTCAATTTAGGATGGGACATAGCAATTCTTGATGCTATCTGCTTATCAATTTTAGAAAGCCAATTTTGAGCGAGATGATAGAAAAAAGTTCTACCATAATATGTCGTTGTTTCACTGATCAACTTCAAACTGTCGCGTAAAATCTGCTGAGAAGTATTCAGAGAATTCTCTCTCTCTCTGTCTCCAAGAACAGAATATGGTTCCAATATTTTAATAACACTATCAATATCTTTACAGGCCCTTATATCTGTAGGTAAAAGTATGTCTTTGTATTCAACTATTTTTTTCCATTGATTTGTGAATTCACTAATATCATAATGACGAAATTCCCAATTAATGCAGTCCTTCAGCAACTTATCAAACATTTTAACCCTATCTCTTCTATGTTTAAATATTGTAGAAAGAAAATTATTATATTTCAAGTTAACGTCTGTTTTAGCTTGTTCAATTTCATTAAACAAACAAAATGCATTCTTTCTAAAATCATCATTGTGGAATTTTCCAGTCATTGGACCTGTGCCATCTTTATCAGCTGCTAACGTAAACCATGCCCCAGGAGCAGTTGAGCCTATAACAATAACTACTTTGTAGAGCATCCTTTGAGCATCTATATTGTCATTATTTAGACAGTCTCTCAATGTCTCTTTTAACGTACCATTATTCCAATCTATGTCTGGCGTTTTACCACCTTGAATCATAGAGATTATTCTTTCTAATTTCAGATATTTTAGAAAGTGGTCTTGCAAAAAAACCCCTTCTCCTAAATCATTATAGATACCCAAAGCTTCTACAAAATAACTTTTGGCGCTATCACAAGATGCAATCAATTCATCTCGTGTTTCGGGATAATTTTGCAATAACTCGGAAACACGATTAAACATTGCATTTCCACGCATTGTGGCATAAGTTGCCATAGAAATCCAATATTCTTTTGCATCAACTTTATTTGATAATCTATAAGCCACTGCTGACTCCAAGAAATATTGTGATCTTGAATAATAAGATTCTTTTTCGTCACTAATAGAATTAACAGCTCGTTTATATGTGGTTAATGGATCATGTAATTCTAATGTGTCAGTGTGTTTAAGCCTTTCATCAATATCTTGCAATAACAATTTGCTAATGGAGGAACTTTTTATTGTCAGTTCATCATCTGAAGTGGTTTCTTCTTTATTGTAGTCATCATCTGAAGGCTTTTGGGCTTCAAGAATTTGATTACGCATATTTGTCACTGCTTTGTTGCCAGGTTTCAACCATTCTGCACATTCTAAGGCTTGGAGAGCTTCGTCTGTTATAGACAATTTATTCATTACCCTTGCTAACGTTAAATACAAATGGCTAATTGTGTTAGGCTTCGTGTCATTCATCTTTTCGTTATATGCAATTAATTGAGCAAGGCACTTCATTGCAGCTTCATTATTGCCCAAGGCGATCTCTGTGTTAACCATTCTGTCTAAATAACTTCGTAAATATTTGGGGGTTGGACAACTTTCTTCCAGAACTTCATATGAGCGTTTCAAACATTGTTCACGCTCACCACTACGGATTAGTCCATCTAATTCTTTCTCAATATTACGGCACTCAGATTCGGATAGTTTTCTTTTCTTTAAAGGCAATGCTTCTATTGTTGCCCTGTCTGTGATTATTATAGGTTTACGTGGTGCTTTTGATACAGAAATTGGAACTGTTGGCTCTCCTGCATTAACTTTTGGGATTGAATTGTCTTTTTTGTGATAATTAGATGCCAATTCCTTAACTGCATCAATAATCAGTATCTCACCAAAAGAATGCTTAATTCTTGTCTTCACGTGTGTAGACAGATTGGCAGACATTTCTTTTGCATCTTCATTATCGGGATATTGCTCCAATATGTTTTCCAAAATATCATATGCTTTTTGCCGAGTCCTGACATTTTCGCTTAAGACATCGGCCATTGCTAACAATTCGTAAATTGGGTGAGATAAGCAAATGCCAACAGCTTTTGGACGTAATTCTTTTGGTCCTCCGTCTGTCCTAGTATTTACTATCATTTTTGTATAAACCACATGCAATCCTAGAAGATCTTTTTCTTTTTTCAAATCTTCGTCGCAAAAATCCCAAAAAGAAAAAAAGACATCATCATTTAAATTCTGATCCCAAATCCAGCCGTGATTTTTTCCAACAGCTTTAATAAATCCTATTGCTTTCACCTCATACTGATTATCTTCATCCTTATTGTATTTATTTGCTTTCGCTGATGAAAAAATAGGTGAAAACGGTTGCTCTCTTAAAGCTCTGACAAATGGGTTAATAATTTCCAATTGTTTTTCCTTTACATCTATCTTTTCATTTGGCTTAATGTGTTTTGTCTTCGTTCTAAATATTGACTCTTTCTCATCTGCATAATTAATTATGCGAGGCATAATAGCCTCTTCAAAATCAAAGATGCTATTATTAGATATAGAAATGGGTTTCTGCCCTTCTTTAAATGGACGCAATTTGATACGTGATTCTGTTATCTCTATTATATACCCTTCTTTTACACCCAAGCGGCACGTTATCCGAATCGGGTCACCGATTTTAAAATCTTCTTTAATTGCTTCGAGATTAGTCATAATAATACAATGTCTTCTATTTTTGTTGGCAAAGATACACAAAAATATTAAAACAAACTATATATTTTGAAAAAAAAGTCATGTGAAAACAAATAGAGTGCCTCAATTGAGACACTCTATGAGTTTTATCGACTTATTCTTTGTCATCCACCAAGTTCGTTATCTAGTTTCTCGAACTATCTGCCGAACCACCATATTGAGTATGCAAAACATAAATATGTCCACAAACCCGGGGTCGCCATAAAGGTCTCAATACTGATACAGTTCAAAATGAACTCGAACCCAGTAGTTGAGACCTATTCAATCATTCTCAAATATTTCTTCATAATATGAATACTTTAAAATTAAATAATAAAAATTGTCTCTAGCGTATGAGCCTGTTGAAAGCCTGTGCAAAGATACTACATTTCTTTGAAATGACCATAATCTATAGAGTTTTTTTGCATTTTCACAAGCCTTGTTATTGAATTTTACTTGGAAGGTCTCAAATTATTCCCTATTTTTACAGCCATAATAAATGTTTCACTAAATCGAAAGAAATATGAAAAAGTTAATGATGACCTTGATGGCAGTCATGATCGCCATCGCAGCAAATGCACAGTACAACGTTGGTAGTTCAACATCAAGCACGGACTATTTTGGAACTCGTACCACAACCCACAGCAATCGCTATGGCCAGACAACTGGTACTTCTACTTCTTCAACGGATTGCTTTGGCACTACGACCACTACTCACAGAGACCGTTATGGTAACACCATTGGTACGTCAACCAGTTCAACGGATTGCTTTGGCACAACAACCACCACCCACCGCGACCGCTATGGCAATACGACTGGAACGGCAAGGTCGAATACGGACTCTTTTGGTACCACGACCACAGATTACTATGATTCGTATGGACGTTCAAAAGGATCTTCCAGAAGCAATACGGGCTATTTCGGCACCACTACCACCCATCAGAATTCGAATGGTCAGACCTGGGGCTCATCGACATCAACTACAGACAGCTTCGGAACTCAGAACACCCAGCACTATAGCAACAATTCCAACGACGACATCTGGTCGTGGTAAAATGATTAATGTTGAACTGCCGAGGATTTCTCGGCAGTTTTTTTTATGACAAACGTTGTTGGGCGAGTAGCTCGGAACTAAGGAACTACGGATTTAGGGAATTACGGAGCCGTCACCGAGTCGTTCTGAGAATGTTGACCCTCAGAAGTTTCAGGAAGATTATCGGAAAAAGGGATTTACCAGAAATAGCCCATGCGTTCGAGCATTGTTTGCTCTGAAAGCCATGTGTTTTTTATATACTTATATACAAAATATTGTCGACTACAGAGTAGATAATCTTTATCTTTGAAATCACAAGATAGCCACGCAACTCTATTGTGACGAGGGACAGTCCGGACAGTCCCCTGTCACACTTGCCTTCGTCGCTAATGCTTCTTTCTCTTCTTTTGTCATATATATATCATTACGAATTTTATTCGTGACACCGCTCTCGCTCGGCATAATCGGAACAAGTTCCATTCTGCTCTCGCTTAATCGCGGCGTTCCAAAACTCCACGAGTCTCGCGACGGGTGGAGGATTACAACTAAAAATACTCGTTTATGAATATTTTTTCTTGCTCCGCTGAGCAACAGAAACAATCTCTTCGAAAAGAGGAATTTATATGTTCATTAGCCTTCCTTTTGATTGTCGTTATTCTCCAACAGTGCCTTGACAGCCTTTCTCATACCTCGTCCTCCTTTTGTTTCTTTTCTGCCATTTCCTTCACAAACTCTATTTCCTTAACGAATTCCTCCGTTGTAGGCAGATAAAGTTTGTATTCACTGGCGAGAATCGTTTTATTGTCTTCCGGCAACGTCATTCTGACTACAGTATCATTCTTTTTCGTACAAAGTAAGATGCCAATGGTGGGATTCTCGCCTGGCAACTTTTCGTAGCGGTCGTAATAGTTGACATACATCTGCAACTGTCCCAAATCCTGATGAGTCAAATCGCCTGTCTTCAACTCGATAACGACGAAGCAACGAAGCAAACGATTGTAAAAAACAAGGTCAGCAAAGAACTCGTCATCTTCAAGAAGAATACGTTTCTGACGAGCCACAAAACTAAAACCTTTGCCCAATTCAAGCAGAAATTCCGTGATATGTGAAATGATAGCTCCCTCTAAATCTTTCTCATAATAGCTTGATTCACGATGCAGTCCCAAGAACTCAAGAACCATCGGGTCTTTGATAACTTCTGTCGGTGACTCTGGAATCCGCTGTTTACGAGCTACAGCCAATACGCTCTCTTTGTCATTGCTCAAAAGCAGACGCTCATAAAGCATCGAATTGATTTGACGCTCCGTCTCACGGCCTGTCCATCCATTGTTAACCGATTCAAGTTCATAGTACTCGCGCTTGTCAGGATCAGAAATGGCTACGAGAAGCTTATATTGAGACCAGTTTAATTGCGACCGCAGTGTGGACGCAATTGGATACAAGCGATAAAATGCTCTTGCTCTCTCCAGTTGCCTTTGACCAAATCCGCTGCCGTATTCAGGCAAAAGTTGTTTTGCAAGATTCTTGATTAAATATGTACCATAGTCAGCACGTTCCTTGCCCTGTTGCTCCTCTTCAAAAATACGTTTACCAAGCTGCCAATACATTTGTACCCTACTGAAATCGACACTGCGTACAGCATTGTTGCGTGCTCTCTCAATAATTAAGCGTGCATCTTGATAGAGCGTTTCAACTGAAGATGTATTGTCCATAACGATTTCTTTCTTTTTCATTCCTCTTCCTCCTCGTTTCTTCGTTCCATTGATTCTTCGAACATCCGAAGATGTGATGGGTATTCCTCTGGAACAATTGTCCTTAAATAATCAAGGTAGTTCTTATAATCAATAACAGCATTTTGGCATCCAAACTCAGCATATCCCAGTATATGGTCGGCATAGTTGAAGTCCAATTTGTTAATATCTTTATCATTAACAAACATAGCCCGATAAAGAGCAACAGCCTTGCGGTCGTTGTCCTCATTCTGCATTTCGAACAATTGTCCTAAGCTCTCGACTAAAACTTCTAAATGGCTTTCCATTTCGTTCATTTCAGTTTCTCCCATGCTTTATCGTCTCATGATTTACTTAGGTGCAAAGATAGGAATAATTTTTTATATTACAAAATTTTTGAGCAGCGAATGCAATAAATGCTTGCATTTTAATTCTTTTACCTAAAGTTGAAAAGTGTGGCGTTGCAATGCTGAGTCGTGAGAAAATTCGCTTATGGGTCAAATTTTGCACATGATTATTTGCAAAATATATTATTATGTCATAGCGTCGCTATCGCTTATTGCTGTATTGAAGTACACTGCAAACCCTAAATATGATTGAATGAAAATCGGACTTTCGGACATTCGGACTTCGGACGTTTTGCCGATTTTTAGTGTCAAGGATGGGGCAAGGGAGAGAGAAGAATATAAATGTTAATTTATTTAATACTTATATATAATATATATATTATATATAAGTATTCTATGTAGATGTTTTCAAGGTAAGAAACAGGGGTAACACACACAATGAATAATTATTGCAAAATAGGGTTGGAAATTAGGGTGCGAAAATGGTGGATTTTTGCGTTTTTATTTGCGGCAATGATGAAATTTTCGTACCTTTGCATTGTCAATGAGAACGACGGAATGAACGCGGCAGGCACGGAAAATTATCGCCCTGGCCAAGCAGAAAATTCTCCCTGGGCAGGCCGCAAAAACGAAGTCCTATCGGCGACACGAGACAACAAACCTATGTTTAACTAAAATTTTTTACAGATTTATGGCACTGAAAGTAAAAGCTATTGAGAAGAAAATCAAATTTAGTAAGACCGACCCCGGCGTGTGGCGCTACGTGATGAGCCCCGAGCTGTACACCCCGCTGACGCAGGCGAAGGTCATCAAGGAAGCTGCCCTGCGCAGCGGTGTGAGCCGAGGCGTGATGCAGGCCTGCTGGGATGCAGCCGGTGAGGTGATCAAGGCGTGGGCAACGGAGGGTCACTCGGTGGCACTGCCCGGACTGGGTACGATGCGCTTCGGTCTGCGAAGCAAGGCCGTGGAGGACGTGAACGACGTGAAGACGAGCCTGATCTCGAGCCGTCGCATCATCTTCACCCCCAGCGTGGACCTGAAGGACGAGTTGGCGAACACCGCCATCCAGATTACCTGCTACGACCGCAACGGCGAAGAGGTGAAGCGCGTGACCTCTACCTCTGGCGAGGTTGAGGACCCCGAGAACGAATCTACGGATTCCGGTAACAACGGAACCAACGGTGGCGGCTCGCAGTCAGTAACTCTGACTTCGCCTTGACTTCGCCCAGCATCAACGGTAACACGTCGTTCACCGAATCTACTCAGGTGAGCATGAGCGGTCCTGACGGCGCAGAGATCCACTACACCACCGACGGCAGCACGCCTACGGCTGAGAGCGCGCTGTACAGTGAGGCATTCACGCTGAGCGCAACGACCACCGTCAAGGCTATCGCCATCAAGGACGGCCAGTCGAGTGAGGTCGCCAGCCGCGTGTTCACCAAGTCTAGCAACGACGACGGCATGGGACAGGATTAAAAGAGTTCGCCCCCTCGCGGGGCAACTCTTTTAGAGGTAAGAAGTAAGAGGTAAGAGATTTGATTATGAAGAACAAGCGATTTTGGGATGTGCTGTTGAAGGTGATAGTTCTCTGACCTGAAGGTACAGAGCGACTTCGTCGGCCGCCACGGCGCTGGGAACCACGTCATGTATGGGATTGGGACCTATTTCGCTTTAGAGCGACTAAACAGCAAAATCCACGCCATGAATGGCGTGGATTTTGCTGTATCTGGGAATAGCCCTAAATAAAGGGATCCTATAACCTCACGCCGACAAAGGCGCGGGCATGATATTTGTTCTGATTGAAAGCGACATCACCGTTGTCGTAGATGGAGTTGCTCATCATGAACGAGGCACCAGCGTTGAAACGTGGCGTGAAGTGATAGACCACGGAGGCACGTTCGTTGAAGATCATATTGAAACACAGACCGTGGTCACGCTTTTCGTGATAGTCCTTGCCTTGCATGCGGTCAGCAGCAGAACGGCCTTCAAGTTTGTTGTGCTTGTAAACCACGAAGTTGGGCATGGCCGAGAGGTGGAGCAACCACTGAGAGTGACGGCCAAGTACGAGGTTATAGCCGTAACCGCCACCAATGGCAAGATTGGCAAAAGTGAGGTGTACGTCGGGAGCCTTCGGACTCCGTTCAATGAGTGCGTCGGTGGTCTTGATGCTACCGCCCTGGAAACTGGCACCCGCCAACCACGAGCCTGCCGAACGACGCTGGTAGTAGTTCTGGTACAAGGCTGCGGGGAAGGAGAAGCGACGGTGGTTGAAGCTGTAATAGGCTGCCACGTTGACGATGTTCATGCGCAGTCCTTCCTCGTCCAGATGGTCCATATCGCCCAGCTTCACATCCCCCGTCAGCGACGTGGCGCGCTGGTAGTTGATGTCGAAACTGATGCGATTGCCGTGGTATTCGAAATTGAACTCATAGTCATCATAGTCGCCGCGTATCTTCGCTGGGTTAAGCGACAGCGAAACGGCAATGTCGCAGTAGTTCACCTCCAAACCGATGGTAGTATTCTTTTTAGTATGAAGGTCGTATTTCGACCAGATATCGTTCACCGTACCTTTGGCATGGATGTAGTTACCCGTCTGGTTGACCATCGCCCTCAGCAGCCATTTTTCCTTAGGCCGGACGACATAGTTCGTATCGTATTTCGAGCGGAAGTAGTTGTTGCTGAGTTTATTGTTCAGGCGCTTCCCCAGACTTTCCTTTTTCACAATGGAATCGCTTTTGATGCTGTCGGCAGAAACGGACCGTGCATCCGTCTCCACCATAACAGCACAAAACAGGACGATTGGCAGTATTACTCTAATGCTCATAATCTACAGGTGATTCCAACCTTGGTTTCAAAGGTTTTTGCAACCACAGTGCTGTTCTGACGTAATATCAGATCCTTTTCATAATAATAATTGTAGTGCGTGCGGCGCCAATAGAAGGATCCTGAGAGGTTGACCGACCACTGCCTGGCCACGTGGAACTCAATGATTGGATTGAGGACAAACAGCGCAGCATTACTGTTATCACCCTGCACATTCAGGTAGTGCAGGTCCCTCTCGCCACTGACGTAGGGCTGAAGGTCTCTGTCCTCGTAGCCCTTCCAGGTGTAGAGACGGAAGTATTTGGCATTGAGGATGATGCGACCGAAGCGACCGAAGTCGAGCTGTGTCTTCGACTTGATACTGAAACCACTACCCATGTTGTAGTCGCGCTCGATAACGTTGAAGTAGTCGCTCTTGGTACCACCGAGCAGGATGCCACTCACAAAGACACGCTGCTCCATCCTGGAGAGGGCACCGGTCTGAGGCATCGACAAGATAAAGCCAGGACCGAAACCGGCAGCCTCGCTGATGCGATAAGGAATCAGATCGGAGCCGTCCTTAATGGGGTTGGAGTCGTAATAGTTGAAGTGCTGGTAGATACCAAACTCGGCAGCCATACCCTGTCCGTCCTTGGTCTTAGCAGGACGGTCGATAATCGGCGTACTCCAGAGTCGTCCTACGATGCTGATGTTGTTGACCGTCTTCTGACCGCCACCGATACTGATGGTAGCGTCGAGGTCGAAGAAGTCGTAGGGAGTCTTGTGGCTTTCACCGTCAACAGATGTGCCATAGAGCAGGTTGAAGTTCAGATAGGGTGCGTGGACACCACGGAACAAGGCACCGTCATCGGCCAGATAGCGCCAGCCGACAGAGAACGACACGTCGACGGGTATCTCGTGGAAGTTATGGTAGCGATAGTGGTCGCTACGTACACGCCAGGCATCGCCGCTGACAATACGGTGAATACCCTGTATGGGGTTGATGATGGTAGCGGCGGCCTCACGCCAGAAGCGCTTCCAGCCACGGTCACGGTCGTCAAGGATAGTACGGCTCAGCCGGTGGGTCATTTCACCGAGTGCCATACCACCACACGTCGTAGCAATAATGTCGTTGATGGCTGGTGGCTCCGTCTCGCCCAGGAATTCCCACATCGCTGAACCCAACAGGGAGAATGGTGCTGACTCCCAGAATGTCAGTCCGTTCGTACGTGCGGCATTGAAGTAGAGGTTGCCGTGATACGGATGGGCAAACATGTTGGTGACGAAGAAGTCGTTATCCCACACCATTCCGTCGGTAAAGTTACGCTTCAGTGAATTCAAAGTGGTCTGTGCAAAGTCTGAGTTCAACACCCAGCGGTCGAACAGCTGTACGCCCACATTGATAGCCGTCACCTCGGCAAGTGCGCGCCAAGGGTGTTTCTCGGAAGGCAATGCCATCGTGGAGTCGGTGTATTCCAACTTTTGCCGTTTCTCCTCCCATGCCCGCATCCATGTTCCATGCTGGTCGCGGGACTGACGAACAGTCAGACCCAGTTCAAACAACGGGCGGTTGCGGTATGTCTCGTTACGATTGTAGTATCGTGTCAGTCCCCAGCCCACCGAGGCAAATGCGCCAAAGCGCTTGTTGAACTGATAGTCGGCATTGATTCGAGCCTGCAGTGAGTATAGGCGTTCCGGACCTTCGTCCGAATTCTTATGGAACGTCTCCACATGGTAATATCCTACGTCACCGCTCAGACTCCATTTGTCCGACAGTTGTTTGTACTGTCCCAAGCGGTAGAATATGGCACCCGAGAACTTCGAGTCAAGACCCATGAAGTGAGTACCGACGCCAAAAATATTATAGGTACTCTTATTACGATAGCGGGCAGCGACGTTGACCTTCGTGGAACTGCCGCCATAGAACATCAAGTCAATGGTAGTAGCGGGATTGATGTTTATCAGGCCTATCTTATGACCGATACTGTCGTACGACAGGTTGACAATACCCACCTGCCAGCCCTTGGGACGCTTGCGGGCTACGTTGAACAGACCAATCTGTGCACCGTCCAACGAGTCGGCATAATTGATGGCACCTAACTGCCAGCCATTCGTCTTCCCCGACGACACATTGAGCAGTGCCGACAACTGCAAGCCCTTATTCATTCCGCGGGTGATATTGTTGATGGCGGCCAATTGCAATCCGCTGAACATACCACCTGACACGTTGGATAATGTACCATACTGGAAGCCCTTACCGCCGTTAACAGCTACCGACGAAAGCACACCGAACTGGACGCTCTTCACCGAATCCTGTCCGCTCATGATGCCTACAGGAAAATTCTGTGCTTGTACACCTACAGCAGCCATCATGGCGGCTGCAAATAATAGTATTTTCTTCATCTCTTCTATATTTATTTGTCAATATTCTATTCTTGTCCAGTAGCCTGACGGTATTTATTGCTTTTATACTTTTTACCTTCTTACCTCTCACCTCTAACCTCTTCACCGATGATATTTCTTTCTAAAATCCAATGGCGTCATGCCAGCGTGCTCCTTGAAATACTTGCCGAAGAACGACGCATTGGCGAAGTTCAGATCGTTGGCAATTTCCTGCATCGTCATGTCAGTATAGCGCAGACGGTGCTCTATGGCCTTGAGCGTATAGAAATGTATCATCTCACTCGGACGACGGTTCATCGTCTCCTTCAACAGTGTCGAGAGATATTTCGGTGTGATATTCAGTTGGTTAGCAAAGTCGTCCACCTTG